>JASHSZ010000032.1 GCA_030040815.1 Streptosporangiaceae bacterium | reverse complement strand
GTCGGCACCCGCGGTCAGCTCCGGCAGCCTCCGCCGGGCCCCGTCGGCGGATCCGGCCGTGGCCAGCGCCGCGCGCAGCTGCGACAGCGCCGCCGGGTTGGCCACCGCGACGGCCTCGACGCCCAGGTCGATCGCCTGCCTGGCCAGCAGCCAGGGGTCGCCGCCACCTGCGGCGATCGCCGTCACCCGGAATCGGTCCGGGTGACGGGACACGATGTCGGCTGCCTGCGTGCCTATTGAGCCGGTCGAGCCGAGCAGGACGATGTTCCGCCGACCGTCGGCGCTGCTCGCGGACTTCACCCCGCTATTGTGCCCTGGTATCTATCCGGCCTCGGGGTAGCTGACCGGGAACGGCCGGGCCGGCTCCCAGTCCGGCCGCAGTGGCATCCCCGCGGAGCCATCGGCGGCGAGCCGGACGCCGAGCATCTGGTGCAGCTGCACAACGTTCTGCTCAAATCCGAGCCGCGAGCCCGCCATGTAGAGGCGCCACACCCGCGCCGTGCCCTCGCCCACCTCGGCCACTGCCTCGTCCCAGTGCGCGTCGAGGTTCTTGCACCAGCCCTGCAGCGTCATGGCGTAGTGCTCGCGCAGGTTTTCCTCGTGCCGCACCTCGAAGCCGGCGTCGTGCATGAGCGACACGAGGTAACCGGGTCCTTCGAGCTCACCATCGGGGAACACGTAGCGGTAGATGAACCCGGCGGACACGTGCGTCGGGCCGGTGTTGTTGGGCCGGGTGATGCAGTGATTGAGCAGCCTGCCACCCGGCACGAGCTTGCCGTATAGGAAGGCGAAGTAACCCGGCAGCTCGGCCTTGCCGATGTGCTCAGACAGCCCGATCGAGCTGACCGCGTCGAATCCGGTCTCGGGCACGTCCCGGTAGTCGAGGTGCCGAACTTCCGCCAGGTCGGACAGACCGCGTTCCTTGATGGCGGCCTGAGCCCACGCCGCCTGCTCCGCGGACAACGTCACGCCCAGGGCCTTCACCCCGTACTCGCCGGCGGCGTGCAGCACCATTCCGCCCCAGCCACAGCCGACGTCCAGCAGGCGCATCCCCGGCTTGAGCGCGAGCTTGCGCGCGACGAGGTCGAACTTGGTCGCCTGCGCCTGCTCCAGGGTGGCGTCCTGGCTCGGGTAGCACGCGCACGTGTAGGCCATCGACGGGCCGAGCACCCACTCGTAGAACGCGTTGGACACGTCGTAGTGGTGGGAGATGGCGCTCGCATCCCGGCCGCGCGTGTGCCGCCGCCCGGACAGCCACCGGCGGTTCACCCGGACTTCCTGCGGCGGCGGCGGGACCCGCGGCCACAGCAGCGTCGGCCCGCCGAGGGCGCGCAACAGGCCGAGCTTCTCGCCGAGGCCGACCTCGACCCGCTGGATCTGCGTCAAGCGGGACAGGGCGGTGTACATGTCGCCGTCCACGTCCAGGTGGCCGGACACGTACGCGCGCGCCAGCCCGAGCGCCCCCGGCGCCTGCGCCAGGTACGACACCGCGACCGGCGACTTCACCGTGATCGTGACGGGCGAGTCGGCGTCGCCGACCCGGCTGCCGTCGTATGCCCGGAACGCCACCGGCGCATCCGGGCCCGCGATCCGCTCGAATACCTCCGCCAGCGCCATCCGAGGTTCCCCTTCTTCTCGCGCGGTCACACGCCGCGCACGCACTTGTCATACAGGTCGGCGAGCCGCCCCTGCCCGTCGTAGGCGCTCTTGAGCTGCGCATACTCCGTGCCGTTGTAGCGCGCCCAGAACTCCTCGCGAGAGTAGAACGCGGTCGAGTACAGGCCCTTGTGCCCGCCGAGCTCGGCCACCTTGTCCTCGATCCGCCGGTTGTAGTGGCCCGGAGGCGCACCCGGCGGCAGCGCAACGGTGCCCCAGAAGCCGAAGTTCACGTACACCTGGCCGGGCCGCATCGGGTACAGGGGCCAGCTCAGCTCGCCCCGGAGCCGCAGCGGGCACATCCACACCGGGGTCATTCCCACGTCAGCCAGGAAATATCGGAGGAACGGGGCCGATTGTTCCACCGGTATCTCGACGTCCTGCACCACCATCTCCCGGTCGGGGCGGCCCAGGCGCGTGTTGATCTGGCTGGTGACGCCGTACTTGCGGTCGAGCGCGACCAGCTTGCGATAGACGTCGGAGCGGCGGTACCGGCGCGGCCAGAACGCCCGAACGGCCCGGCGCTGGACCCCAAACGCGCGCGAGCACCAGAACCAGTCGGTGTCCCATCGCCACAGGTAGTCGGCGATGGTGAGGAAGTCCTCCTTCGGGCCGCGGATCGACTGGTAGTAGATCCGGTCCCTGGTGTAGTCGCTCCGCCACGGCGCGACGTCGCTGAACGAGCCGATCGTCAGGTACATCTCGCCGGGGCCGAACGCGGTGCCGTCGATGAAGTCAGCGCGGTGCCCGCGGTAGCTGCCGTCGACCGCGATCTGCGCGACCGCGGCGAAGCACTCGTCCGGGTCGCTGAAGGCAAAGTGGCGCAGGTGCACGTACGGCCGGACCGGCTGCAGCTCGATGGTCAGCGACAGGGTGTAGCCGAGCGTGCCGTAGGAGTTCGGAAACCCACGGTAGAGCGCGGCGTGCTCGTTGTCCTTCGTCGCGGTCACGACCCGGCCGTCGCCGGTGAGGATCTCCAGGGCGATGACCGACTCGTGCGGCAACCCGTTGTGCAGCGACGTCGACTCGACGCCGAGGCCAGATACGGCGCCGCCGAGGGTGATGGTCTTCAGCTCTGGCACCACGAGCGGCATGAGGCCGTAGCGCAGCGTCGCCGCGACCAGGTCTTCGTAGGTCGTCATGCCGCCCACGCGGGCGGACTGGGTCTGCGGGTCTACGCAGATGACCCGGGAGAACGGCGCGGCGTTGAGCTGGTGGCCGGCCGCGTCGGCCCGGAACCGGAACAGGTTCGACGTCTGCTTGGCCAGCCGCACCGGCTGTCCGGCCGGGATCGCCGCATAGGCTCGACGTATCGCCTCGACCGCTGCCGCGTGCTGCTCTGCCGCCGAGCCGTACGTGCGGGTCGTCGCCACGTCCGTCAAGGGACCTCCCAGCCTGGTCAGCCGCACTGCTCCGAGGAGGCATCGTGGGCACGCTGTACGCCGAACTCGACGAACGGCTCAGGAAGTTTATCGCTGGGCAGCCGGTTTTCTTCGTGGCGACTGCACCCTGCCTGACCGACGACGGCGACGGCGGCCACGTGAACGTCTCACCCAAGGGCTACGCCGACACCTTTGCGGTGCTCGGGCCGCGCACGGTGGCCTACCTCGACCTGACCGGCAGCGGCGCCGAGACGATCGCGCACCTGCGGCAGAACGGTCAGATCACGATCATGTTCTGCTCGTTCTCGCACGAGACGAAGGTGCTGCGTCTGTACGGCCGCGGTGAGGTCGTGCTGCCGGGCTCGGCGCGGTGGGACGAGCTCGCGGCCCACTTCCCGCGCACCGCCGACCCAGCCGGGGAGCTGACGAACCAGCGCTCGATCATCGCGGTTGACCTGCAGCGGATCGCTGACTCCTGCGGCTACTCGGTGCCGGAGATGTCGCTCGCGACCGAGCGCGACGTGCTGGACCAGTGGGCGGCGAAGAAGACCGCCGCCGATCTCGCCGCGTACCGGGCCGAGAAGAACTCCGTCAGCATCGACGGGCTGCCCGCGCTGGACCTGGCGCCGGTCCCGTGACCGATCCGGTGACCGGCCCCAATAGGCCCGCCTGGCCGGCGATCGCCGCGCTGCTCGCCCACGAACTGGGTGGACCAGTGCTCGACGCCCAGCCGCTCACGAAATGGCGGGGCTCGCAGACCTGGGCGGCGCGCACCGCCACGGCCAGCGAGCTGGTGATCAAGGCCCGCTACGGCGACGAGGCGTATGCCAAGACGGCCTGGACGGCCGCGCACCTACCCTTGCTGGGCGCCCGAGGTTACCCCGTTCCCACCATCGTGTGGCATGGCATGCTGGACGATCAGTTTCACGTCACCGTGCAGAACCGGCTGCCCGGCGATCCGCTGACGTCGCTGCGCCCACCGCTACTCGATGCCGTGCTGCGGCTCGTCGAGCTGCAGGCCGACGCGGGCATCGCGGCCGCAGACCGCCACTTCACTGGCTACATCGCGCACGTGCTGTTCGACGACTGGGACGACGTCTGGATCAACGCGGCACGCTGCTGTGCGGCCGCGGGCCGACTGTGCGAGCGCCTCCGGGAGTGGCTGCGGCCGGTATGGGGGCTGCGCCTAGAGCCCGTCGACTTCGCCACCAACGACCTGAACCTGTCCAACGTGCTCAGCGACGGCACGCGGATCACCGGGGTGGTCGACTGGGACGATTTCGGGCTGGGCAGCCGCGCGCTCGACCTGGTGGCGCTCGCGTTCGACTGCGCGCAGCTCGGTGACTGGGCCGCCACCGACCGGCTGCTCGGCCGGGCTGGGTCCATCGCCGGTCTGGACGGGCTGCGCTGCCTGGTGACCTACCGCGCGATCGCCTACCTCGGTACCGGGTTCGACGGCTACGACCTTGACCCGAGCGTGGTCGCCACCACGTTCTCAGCCGTCGTCGACCGGCTGCGGGCCAGCGACCGCCTGCTGGCCTGAGTCCGAGTTGCGATCATGATCCTGGCGGGCCGCATGAGGGTCATCGTGCCGCGCTGAACGTCGGCTATATCAGAGTTCGTCGCGGCTGATGGGGCACGTCATGCAGTGGGCTCCGCCCCGGCCCTTGCCGAGCTCGAAGCCGTCGATCTCGATGACCTCGACGCCATGGTCGCGCAGCTTGCGGTTGGTGAACTCGTT
>JASHSZ010000236.1 GCA_030040815.1 Streptosporangiaceae bacterium | reverse complement strand
GAGTGTGCCGCGGCCTGCGAGGCTGGGACTACGGCTGCGAGGTCCGCCGGTATGCTCTGCGCTGTCGCCGTCACTTGGCGCCCGGAAAGTCTGCATGGGACCGCGAGATAACTAGCCGGAGGTTCTTACCCCGGGGTGAGTTGAAAATGGCCGCGCCACTGTCTTTGTCGGGACCGGACACCGCTGGTGCTGAGGAGTTCCGCGAGATCAAGCTGATCGAAGTCGAGCTATGCCAGCCGCTGCCCGAGTTGAGTTACGACGGCGTATCCCGGCGAGTCTGGGTACTTGCACGCCTGCTCACTGAGCCCATCGGAGCATGCATCGTGGACGTGGATGGCGACGGTCTCAGTCCTGCGCGCTTCGGCGATATCCTTTGGCACGAGTTTCAGCAAGCCATTGTCGAGCGGTTCGCCGCTGCGTGCTTGCCTGCACCGCGGCTGCTGGCTGGCGACGGACTCGACGTGACAGCCGAGTCCTGGCCGTTCCTGCAGGCACGATCTGCCGTGCTTCAAGAACCGCCGTTCATTAGCGTGATCGTCTGCACCTACAACCGCCCCGATCAGCTCAAGGTCTGCCTTGCGCATCTGGAGCAGCAGCAATATCCGTCGTTCGAGGTCATCGTTGTCGACAACAGCCCACGGTCGGACGCGGTAAGGGCGCACGTCGCATCGCTCGACGCCGCCAGGTACCGGTACGTTCCTGAGCCGCGTGCCGGCCTTTCCAGGGCACGCAACACGGGAGTATCGGCAGCATCGGCTGACATCGTGGCCTTCATCGATGACGACGAAGAACCCGACGTCTTCTGGCTAGCCAGCCTGGCGTGCGGCTTCGCCCGTGGCAGCAATGTCGGGTGCGTGACGGGTTTGATCGCTCCGGCCAGCCTTGATACCGAGGCGCAGTTCGTATTCGAGGAGATCGGCGGGCACAGCAAGGGCCGCGGTTTTGTGTCAGCGATATTTTCTGCGCACGGGCCCCAGAGTCCGCTGTACCCACAGCCGCCGTTCGGCGCCGGCGGGAATATGGCATTCCGCCGAGAGGTGCTTACCAACATCGGCCGCTTCGATAACGCGCTCGGAGCCGGGACCGCCGCGCTGGGAGCGGAAGACACCCTGGCTCTCACACTCGTTCTGCTGAGCGGCTTTAGCATCGCCTACGAGCCCGCGGCCTTTGTCCGTCACCATCATTATCGCGATTTCGACAGTGCGGCCCGGCAGTTGCGGGGATATGCCGTCGGGATGGGCGCCTTCTACGCCGCCCTGGTACTCCATCGGCCCTCGGTCGTCTGGGGCCTCGCGCGGTTGACGCCCGATGCAGTGCGCTATCTGCGCGCATCACGACTCCAAGCGCGACGGCCAGCGTTTCCTCTTCAGCCAAAGCTGACCTCGGGGCGAGGCCGTCAGATGCTCGCCGGGCCACCGGCTTACCTCCGAGGTGTTATCAGAAATGCATCGTCCTGCGCGCTACGGGCCTGCGGAAGCCTTTGGCGGGCGGTTGTGCGATGACCGGGCCTGGTGTCCGCGGCGGACCACGGTCGTCTCGCCGGGCAGGGGGACGCTGCCGCCTTGCCACCGTTCGTGCACTGACGCTGCGTTGAAGTTGGCACCTCCGAGCGCAATGAGAGTGGCGGTGTTGACATCCGCGAGGCTCAGCAGAGCAGCAAGTCCTGCCTGCTGCGCGTCGGCGAAGTCGCGATCAGCTCGGGCTCCCGCCGCGACCGACAATGGGATACCAGGCGCCGCTGCGAAGCGATCATCCTTCCGATGGCGTGCTGAGCTCGGCCAGACACGGGCCAGCGATACGCCGCATGGCACGGCCGCCATTGCGGTGCCGATGGGCCATGCTGCTGCGAAAATCGTCAGACCGTGTGGCGCGAGCAGCCAGGAAGAGCCACAAATAGCGGCCGCAAAAATCACACTGCTCCACACGAGTACCTTGAGGCGGCCCAGCAGATTAAGCAACGTGCGCATGAGGCTCAGCACCGACATCGGCAGCGCACTGGCTGCCAGGACGATCAGCACAAACGTCCCATGAATACTGTATCGAGTGCCGAACATCAGCAGGATCCAGTGCGCTCCGATAATCACGACCGCCGCAACTGGCAAGCAGATTATAAGCATCAAGCGAACGCTGCGCTTCACCAGGAGCCCCAGATTGGCACCCGGCCGGGAACCTTCAGCCAATGTCGACCCTTGGATGGCGTAGATAGGTGATTGCGCGAGCGACGCCACTTGGTACGCAACATAGAAGAAGGCGGCGGCAGAGGCCCCGAGGCGATCAAGAATGACTATCGGCACGACGGTCTGCGGAATAAACGTTAGCAGCGAAGACAAATAGTTTGCAGTCGAAAATCTCGCGAGCGGCTTGAGCACAGTCAATGACTGCTGAATACGTGGCCGCCACCCCAGCCGCCAGGCAATCAGGAGCACGCTCGCCAGTGCCGCTGCGGCAAGTCCGGTCGTAGAGGCAGTGTACAAGCCGACCGCACCGAATCCGACCAGCATGAAAAGAGCCGCTATCTTCGCGGTGCCAGCAATGGCGCCGTCAGTGAGCGCGACGTATCCTGCCTTATATGAGCCTATGAATATCGAGTCAGTCAGCAGATTGAGGCTGGCCGCAGACGTAAAAACGATAAACCCGATGGCCAACGGCAGACGTTGCTCGACGAATGCGAGCTTGGGGGCTATTGTCGGTGCGGCCAGTACGTAGATAGCGCCCGCCGCCAAGCCGGATATTGTAACTACGGCGAAGCCGCCGGTTATAAACGAATCCCTATTCGTGGCCGTCGGCAAGAAGCGACCATATGAAACGTTCAGGCCCATCAAGGCCATCATGGAAAGAAAGATCGTCGCGGAGATTAGGGAACTTGCCAGACCGGTTTCGTTAGTGCTGAACAAGCGAGCGGCAATGATCCAGAAGACAAACCCGAGCGATGCTTGGAGCCCCGACGTCAATATAAGGTACAGGGAGTTGTGCACCATGGGGTCCGTCGGCAGCCGCAGCTCCGTCAGTCTGATGCGTCCCAGCCGCATTCCTCCGCCAGGCGCTGCCGCTCGGGCAAGGTACGACGGCCAGTCGTCGTCCTTGGTCGCACGGCGCGACGAGCCGGAGGCAACTAGTCCATCGTCGTCCTGTGGTTGCTGCGGAACAGTGCGCACCCGATCACCGGGCCCGTTGAGTACGCTCTGCCAGGCGCGCTGTCGCATGTCTCAAGAGACTCCGCGGCGATCTGACCGGGCCTCAGCACATGCCAGACTCAATCGCGGGTGCAGCCAAACGCTGCGGAGCCCGAACCCGGCCCAGCTACCAGATGTGGCTGTGTCACAGTGGAACTGAGACCCATAGCGCGCGCCGCACAGCCGACGTGCGCCGTAGACAGCGTGTTGCCCGAATGCAGAGTTAACATAATGGATCATGGCAGCACGCGCGGCGGCCGCACAATTGCACTAATAAGACCCGCGTGCCGCCGCATTTGTTGAGGCCTCCAGGTGAAATGCACATCAGAATAGTTGCCGGCCATCGTCGGCACGACTATAGCTGCTCTTCGAACTTCAGGCCGCTGATCTCCGGCAAGGCGCCAGGGCGATTCCCGGCCGCTCGCCGCAGGCTGACGCCCCCCGGCTGCGACGCGAGATGCGTCGCACGTTCCCCTGATCGGGATGAGTAGTGCGCTCGCAGGCCGGTCGCCCGCCAAGCCCGCGCTCGCGCTCCGCTCGAGGGACGGTCACCTGGTGAGGATGACCGCGCCGACGACCGCTTACGGCTGCTGGCAGCGGATGCTCGCCACACGCAGCCGCCGGTCGTGAGCGCCTCCCGATCCGACCCTTCCTGAGTCATCAGCACGTCGGCGTCATCAGCACGTCGGGCACCCGTCCTGGCCGAGCTGGCCAGGATGACTACCCGATACCGATCGCCGCGAGGCAGGGCGGTGGAGCCAGTGCTGGTGGGCTGCGGAACGGAGTAGTCGCCCGTCCGGCACTCTCCGGCCGGAATTTCGGACTGCAGTTGTGCATGCTGCTATTCTTCCTGGCGTGTCTAGCTCGACCTCGCCACGACGGGATCGCGTGTGCTATTACATGCAGACACACACCAGGCCAGACCAAGTACTCCGTCTCGTTCAGCGCATAAAGGCAGCCAGCCCGCAGAGTGTGGTGCTGATCCACCACGATATTTCTGGTCCGCCTCTGGACATGCCCAGCCTCGAAACCATGCACGGCGTCCACGTCATTATCGGGGCCGGCGGCTACGGCAACTACTCGCATCTCGACCGCTACTTCGCCGCCGTCGACTGGCTCGAGGGACATGACGTCAAATTCGACTGGCTGCAGAACATGACCGGCCAGGACTATCCCATTCAGCCAATAGCCACAACTCATCGATTTCTCGCCGAGAGTGACGCCGATGGCTATCTAGAATATGCTCCTGTCTACTGGGATCGCACGCCTCCGGACGCGGACTGGGGCATGGGACCGGCGTGGCGCGCTATGTCTAAGTTCGACAGGTCGCTGCGCTTTGAGTTCCGGCATCGGTGGGTGGGGCGACCGACGAAGACCAAGCAGAAGTACCTCCGGCCGCTGATGGCAATCAATCTAACCCAGCCGTGGGTTCGGCTGAGCCTGGCTTATTCCACGGTTGCCGTCCGGCGGCGGAGTACCATATTCAATGACGACGACTTCATCTGCTATGGTGGGTCGTTCTTCTGTACGCTGTCGGCTTCGTGTGTTTACTACGCGCGAGATTTCGCTCGTGAGCACCCGGACATTGTTGCGTTCTTCCGCACCATGCCGGCGCCGAATGAAGTGTTCCTGCAGACCGTTCTGGCAAACTCAAAGAAATTCCGCATCGTCCCGGATGGGAAACGATATATAGACTGGTCGGGCACTCGCAATAATCATCCAAGGACTCTCGGAGTCTCCGACGTTCCCGCGATGCTGGCGAGTGGCGCGCACTGGGCTCGCAAGTTCGACTCCAACGCCGATCCGGAAGTGCTCGACGTCCTCGATCGACACATCGGGCACTGCTGACTGTGCAGCCCCGGATCGTCGGTTCGCGGCGTTCCCGGGTCGGCCGTTGCTATGGGACGGGCGGGGAAGATGTCGAGGTTACTGGCTGAGCGATGTACTGCGCGACTGCGGCGCGGAATGCGGAGATTGCGCCCAGGTTGCCCTCGAGCTGCCAGTCCTGTTTGTAGATACCGCCCTCGGCCTCGTCATTCTGGTCGTACCAGACCAACCCGAGCAGACCTGAGCTGGCGACGCCCGCAAACAGCCCGGGGATCTTCTCGGCCTGGCCGGCGACCTGGCCCACGGCGGTCTCCGCGATCAAGATGGGTTTGCTGGTGATCTGGCGCAGGGCCGTGACGGTGGGCATGAAGACGCTGTCGAAGTCGTCCGTCTGCTCGTAGTAATAGGCGTCGACACCGACCCAGGTGACGTAGTCGGCACCTGGCCAGTAGTCAGCGATCGGTCCCTCGTCCGGATTAACCGAGTTGACCGTCCACAGCCACGTTACGTTGTCTGCCCCAGCCTGCCGGAACACGTCAACGATGTGCTGCCACGCCTGGACGAACACAGCGGGCTGCGTGTTCGTCCATCCCCATGAGTACCAGTTGCCGTTCATCTCGTGTCCGAAGCTAATGATCACTGGGTGACCGAAAGCCTTGACGGACTGAGCGTAAGACTTCAAGAAGAGGTCCTGCTGACCTGCCGCGATAGCAGCGCACGAGGTGCTGGTGGGGTCCATGTTCACGAGCAGGGTTGCGCCGTGCTGGTACGCAAGCTGGGCGAAGGGAATACTGAAACCCTCGCCCCAGCCACTGTAATACATCACGATGTTGGGCTGTCGGCCGACGGCGCCGGCAAACTGCTCGACCTGGCCGTACTGGCTTGTCGTGAGATCGCTGCCGTCGTAGACACCCAGGTAGCTGGAACCTGTAGTCGGCAGGCTCGCCTCTACCGCCTTCGGCTGCTGGACGGTCCGCGTCGTCGGGGACAGGCTGGCGGACGGCCTGGTCGCCGCAGCGGCATGCTGGTCGTAGTGATGCCGCAGGCTGGCAACCGCGATCGAAACGGCAGCGATCACGAGGACGGCCGTGGCGGTCAGCGTGGCAGCTGCCCGCGTGCGCCCGGTCATTTCCGGCCCGCCCTACGGTCCCACATCGTCCACGCCACCGGGGCAATGTACATGAGACCGAACAGGAAGATGACCGCGAACCGGTCGGTGCGGTACTGCCAGGTGCGCAGTGCCGCCATGCCGAACCAGACCACCGCCGTGCCGCAGTTCCAGACGATCAGCGCGGCCCACAGACGCCGCACCGGAGACACGGCCGAGCCCGTCGGCTGCCACGCCATGACCTTGCCGCGGAAGTGGTCCCAGATAGCCAGCGCGTGCGACCAGGAGCGGACGATCTCCAGCGCCCAAGCGGCAGGGCCGAAGTCGGATCGGTGCCACACAGGGTAGAGCACGACTCCGTTGAGAACCGCCGGAGCGAGCACGATGTAGTCCTGGAGATGGACGTCCTGAGGGATGAGCACCAGCATCCCGATTGCGATGAGCGGCACGACGAACAGCAGCAGCGCTGTAAAGAGGTAGTACAAGAAGCCCGAGAGGTACGCGGCTCTCGCCCGCGTCGACAAGGGGACCTTTCGCAGCCGCCGCAGCGGGGTGGTACTGCCCAGGCACCACCGGTACTGCTGGTGGGCGAATGCGTCGACGGAGTCGGGTGAGGCGCCGGTAGCCAAGTTGATCGGGATGTACTTGAGCGACCACCCGTGACAGATCATGTCCAGACCGGTGTGGACGTCCTCGGCGTAGGCGATCAGAGCCGGACCGCCGGCCGCCGCGACGGCCGCTCGCCGGTATACCGCGCACGAGCCCACGCAGACCGCAGCTCCGAATGAGTCCCGCGATGTTTGCATCGACCGGTAGAACACTTCCTGCATGGGTCCAGCCGCCCGCTCGACCCAGCTGTGGCCAGCTTCAGGGCGGAAGAATTGCGGGGTCTGCACTATCCCAATGCGGGGATCATCAAAGTAGGGCAGCGTCTCAGCGAGGAAGTCCGGTCGCGGCACAAAGTCGGCGTCCAGGATCACGAAGAACTCGCCCCGGGTGCGCTCGAAGGCGTATCGCAGATTCCCCGCCTTCTTCATCCAGCCGCGGTTCTCCCGGGTCCGGTACACGAAGCCGAATGCGTGCGCGAGCTCGCGAGCACCGGGATCGGCCTTGTCGTCCAGAACATAGGCGATCCCGTCACCCGGATAAGCGCGCAACAGCTCCTCCACGTACGTCCACGTGTTGCGGAGCAGCTCCAGCGACTCCCCGCAGACTGGCAGGAAGACGTCAACGTTTGGGTAATACGCAGGTCGCCAGTGCCGAACTTTGGCCTGGTGCCGGACGAGATCGAAGTCCCGGCCAACGAAATTCGAGAACAGCGAAACCAGTAGGTAGAGGATTGTGAAGGCCGTCCATGGCACGAGCACCCAGGCCCGGTACCTCACTTCCATGATCGCCTGGCTGACGATGATCGAGCCGTAGCCGATCAGCACAATCAGGATCAGGTAGCCGAGGTGCCGGTCCACATAGCTGACCTTTTCCTCGGCCGTCGGTGGGCTTGGCAGCAGACCGCGGGCCGGGGCAACCTCAGCCGACGGCGCCACGGTTATCCGAGTCTCCGCAGTCACGTCAACTCGCCACCTGTCCACGCGACAGCACCCAGATCGTGAACCAGCCCACGGCACCATCACGATCGCGCCACCGGATATGCGCAACACGGCGATAACCAGCCTGGTCCATCGCACGAGTGTTGCTCGCCACTGACTCCTCGGCCGAGGTCGGCGGGATCCCCGTCCCCGTGTCGGTCTCCACCATCCAGACCCGGTGATCTTCGATCATGCTCGATACGGCGTTGGGCGTGAACGCGTACGACGTGATGATCTTCGGCTGGATGCCGTCGTGCAGCAAATAGTAGAACGTGACCATTTGATCGCCGGCATCCATCAGCATGGGCCCGCGGGCCGGCAGCTGGCGCTCGACGGCGGCGAGCAGCGCCCCCGAATTAGGCCAGTAGCCGTACCATCCGCTGGCCTGGCCGAAGCCCACAAGGCCGGTAAAAAGCGCCGCGGCCATGCCCACTCGCCAGCCCTTGACCGCATTCACTACTGCGGCTCGGGACAGTGCGTATCCCGCGGCGCTCGCACCGAACCACGCACCGAACACGACGTGCTTGTACAGCGAGACTGTTGTGTCAATATGCGCCTGGTAGAAGGGCGCTAGCAGCACCGCGAGTGCGAGTACGGCACAGAGCAGCGTCCGCCGACCGCCATGCTCGCGCCAGCTCAGGACGACTCCGAGCAGCGCGAGCACGAAGACCATGGCTACCAGGGGAGCAGCCGTCCAGAGCACGAAGAGCTGCGGCTCGCCACCCGAGCCGCGCTGCGTCGTCGAGGAGCTGATCTCAGCCAGGTACTTGCTGCCGCCGAATACGTAGAGCGCAGGCGCAGCGATCGCCACCGCGTAGCTCACCAGGCGGACACCGCGGGCCAGCGCCAGTGTCCAGCCGGTCGGTGCCGCCAGAACGACGAGCGACACGATAATCGGGTTCCACAGCCCGGTAGCCCACTTTGCTGCGTCCGCGAGCACCATGACCACCGCGGCAAGGAAGATCCACAACTCGGTGATGCGACCCCGCGCGGCGCGCACGGCCAGCCACGACGACAGCGCCATCAGGAAGATCGCCATCGGGTCATAGGTCGCCCAGGCGCTCATGTCGGCGGTCGGCCCGACGGCTACGAAGATTGCGGCGGCGGACAGGCCAGTGGTCCTGCTGAACAGTCGACTCGCGGTGCCATAGAGCAGCGCGGTTGCGCCGAGCATGAACAGCAGCGAGAGCAACCGAGCGCCGGCGAGCCCGGCCACTGAGTCGGCGAGCGCCGCGACCGGCGGATACACCACGGGCGCTCCGGACAGGTAGTACGTGGGCAGCGGAGCGCCGTGCAGCCAGTGTGCCCACTCCAGGTGGCCGTACCAGAGGTACTCAGCCTCATCCTGAAAAGCCGTGTTCGACCACACCAGCCGCAGGGCGAGGGCCGACTGCACGACAAGGATGAGCAGCAGACCCAGCCGGTAGCTGTGCCGCCACCCAGTGTGACCGACACTGTCATCTGACGCCGGAGACTCAACTGGTGACGGGATCGGCTCGGGAAGGACCAGCGTGTCCGCGAGTTTTTGGTCCGAGCCCACGAGAGCCGCGGTGAGACCGCCCGAAGCCATCTCATCCCGGCCAGCGGCGGCCGAGTCAGCGAGTTTTTCGTCCGACTCCGCCAGAGTCGCGGCGAGACCGACCGAAACCCTCTCATCCCGGCGCGCGGCGGCCGTGTCAGCAACCTGATCCGCTGGTTCCGCCGGGCCGCTGGGGGGACCGGACGGCCGGACCGAGGAATTCTGCTTCCGGTGCCGCCCGTGGCTGCCGTTACCGCTCCCGTTCGACACTGCTGTCGACCGGGGATGTCGAGCGACAGGAGCCGGGTCGGCCATGGCCATCAGGGCTTCCAGCGCGCTGCCCGCCGCATCGGGCCGAGCAGTTCCCATGCTCTCTGCATCAGGTGGCGGGGGCGCCTTGCCGTCTGCTGCTCTCAAGCGCGGCAACCCCTCGCCTTGACTGGACCGGTCTTCCGCCCACCTCAGCGGTCTCGACGGATTAGTCAGCAATGATCAACGCTGTGTCGTCGACTACAGCACCGCACAGCGTCGTCCGAGGAAGCGGTGAGGCCTCCAGAAGCATCGCCGGTTGCGGGTTCGACTATGTTAGCTGTGCCGGCCATGGTAGAAGACCCTTGTCACTCGACTAGACCGGGCGAGGCGCCAGCCGAGGGTCAAGACGAACAGTGTTCCGAGGGCCACCCCGGCCACCCCGTACCCCACGCCTTCGAGCCTGCGCGCACGAAAGACTTCCCTGCCGACGAGACCGGTCGCCAGCACGGGAATCGCCGCCAGCGAAACCGTGCCCCGTCCGGAGACAATCACCGTCGCCGCGCCAATGACCCCAGCGGCCGCCGCGAGAGGCAGCAGCACCGCTTGCCGCCGCCGCTTCCTGGCAAGCGGGCTGTCGGGAAAAGCGCGGATGAAGTGCACGCAACCATTTGCGGAGAATCGGTACTCACTGGCCAGGGCCCGGAAATTCTGCCGGTGATGGTGGGAACCGGTCAGCCCTGCTGCGTACAAGATACGATGACCAGCGCTGGCGACCCGCCAGAACCACTCATAATCCTCGTATCCAAACCCCCAGTTGTCATCCATCGGACAATCGTCATAAACGCTGCGGTCCATTACCGCGTTCGCGGTAATCGGCGGTTTGTGGCCGCGCTTGCCGAAGTTGGCCGCCGTCACCAGGTAGGACCGCGTCACCCGAGGAGTCTTGGCTGCCACCACATTGCCGTCCACGAAACGGCTCCAGAAAGTCGGCTCAACCGCGCGCATCCCACCACACACCACGCTGACGCCGTGCTCAAGAAGGAGGTCGACCGACCGCGACAGCCAATCCCGATCCATGATGATGTCGGAATCCGCTAGCGCCAGCACCTGCCCCCTGGCCTTCTGCAGCCCCACGTCACGTTTAATCGCAGGCTCGCGCTTTCCCGGGGTCTCCTCGTGCTCGATCAGTACCAGCCGTGGGTCGGTGACGTCCGCCAGCGCCTGCCAGGTCTCATCACCAACATCACCGACAACAATGACCTCGATGAGCGCCGGATAGTCCTGCGCGAGCAGGGCACCCACCGTGGACCGGATGGTGCGCTGGCTGTTCTTCACCGGGATGATGACACTGGCGTCGGGCCGCAATCCCGGCCGGACCGCCGACCTGGTGTGCAACGCGGCGCTGTCAACTGGGTCAGCCTGCCGCGGGACTCGCGAGACTGTCGCGCTAGCCATGCTGGCGCCCACGAGTGCCAAGACGCGCGACACATACATCGAACGGGAGGACGCTCAGAGTCCCGACGCTGCTCGGTGCCGCGAAGCATGCCTGTCGGCCTCGGTCCCCGTGAACGGTGTGCGCCACTAGCTACGTCTCCCTCACCGCGTGTCGGCAACAGGCGTGCTTGGCTTGGGCCGTCCGCACGTCCCAGCAGCGACAAGCGTTCAAACCGTAACCCCGCATCAAAACGGCGTCGGTAGTTCGCACGACGTGCAGGCATTAAGTAAGACGCGATATTAGCGAACCAGGTTTACCGGTTGTGGCGATCACGCCGAGATTTGCCGCACTGCAACAAAATAGAACCGCGTCAGTGCGCGTCAGTGATCATAGCGGCACCGACGGTAGCGCCGGTACCCTCGTCAATGAGGATCAGGCCGCCGGTGAGCCGGTTCCGCTGATACGGGTCACAGAACACCGGCTGGGTGAGCCGCAGCGTCACCCGGCCGATCTCGTTGAGGCTCAGCTCGGTGGCCGCCTCGTCCCGGTGCAGGGTGTTGACGTTCAGCCGGTACTGCAGATCCCGGACGATCGCCTTGACGGCCCTGGTGGTGTGCTTCACCAGCAGCCGGCTCTGCGGCGTCAGCGTCCTGGCGTCAGACATCCAGCACACCATCGCCTCGATGTCCTGGCTGACGGACGGCTGGTTGTGCGGCCGGCAGAACATATCCCCGCGCGACACGTCCAGGTCGTCCTCGATGAGCAGCGTCACCGACATCGGCGGGAACGCCTCGGCCGCAGGGCCGTGCGGGGTGTCGATCCGGCTGACCCTCGTCGTGAGCCCGGACGGCAGGTGCATGATCTCGTCACCGGGCTTGAGCACGCCGCCTGCCAGCTGGCCGGCGTAGCCGCGGTAGTCGTGCAGCTCGGGGTCCGTGGCCTGGTGCGGCCTGATCACATACTGCACCGGGAACCGGACGTCGATGAGGTTGCGGTCGGACGCGATATGCACGTGCTCCAGGTGATGCAGCAGTGACGGACCGTCATACCACGGCATGTTGCCCGATCGCTGCACCACGTTGTCGCCGTGTAGAGCGGAGATCGGGATGAAGGTGAGGTCGCCGATCTCCAGCTTGGCCGCGAACGCGGTGAACTCCTCGGAGATCTGCTCGAAGACGTCGGAGCTGTAGTCGACCAGGTCCATCTTGTTGATCGCCAGCACCAGGTGCGGCACGCGCAGCAGCGTTGCCAGAAAGGCATGCCGGCGACTTTGCTCGGTCAGCCCGTTCCGGGCGTCGACCAGCACGACCGCGAGGTCCGCCGTGGAGGCGCCGGTCACCATGTTGCGGGTGTACTGGATGTGGCCAGGAGTGTCGGCGATGATGAACTTGCGCCGCGGGGTGGCGAAGTACCGGTAGGCGACATCGATCGTGATGCCCTGCTCGCGCTCAGCTCGCAGCCCGTCGGTCAGCAGCGCCAGATTGGTGAAGTCCTCCCCGCGCTCCCGGCTCGTCCGCTCGACCGCCGCAAGCTGATCCTCGAAGATCGCTTTAGAATCGAAGAGCAGCCGTCCGATGAGCGTGCTCTTGCCGTCGTCGACCGAGCCCGCGGTGGCGAGCCGCAGGATGTCCATGTGCCGGCCATCGGCCAGCAGGGGCAGACTCAAGGCGCCGGCGGAGCCCGCCTCGCTCGCCGTCATCAGAAGTAACCCTCCCGCTTGCGGTCCTCCATCGCCGCCTCGCTGGTCCGATCGTCCGCTCGGGTCTGGCCCCGCTCGGTGATCCGAGTGGCCGCGATTTCGATGATCACCTGCTCGACCGTGCTGGCGATCGATTCGACCGCGCCGGTGCACGTCATGTCGCCCACGGTCCGATAGCGCACCTTCGCCTCGATGACCGTCTCGTCCGGCAGCCTAGCGACGTACTCGCTGTCGGCCAGCAGGATCCCGTCCCGCTCGAAGACTCGCCTGGAGTGGGCGAAGTAAATCGATGGGATCTCTAGCTGCTCCCTGGCGATGTAGTGCCAGATATCGAGCTCGGTCCAGTTGGACAGCGGGAACACCCGGATGTGCTCGCCACGCCTGATCCGGGTGTTGTAGATGTTCCACAGCTCGGGGCGCTGGTTCTTCGGGTCCCACTGGCCGAACTCGTCCCGGAACGAGAACACCCGTTCCTTGGCCCTGGCCTTCTCTTCGTCCCGGCGCGCCCCGCCGAACACCGCGTCGAACCGGTTGTCTGCGATCGCGTCGAGCAGCGTCGCGGTCTGCAGCCGGTTCCGGCTCGCCCACCTGCCGCTTTCCTCCGCCACCCGGCCGGAGTCGATGGACTCCTGTACAGAGGCGACAATCAGCCGGGCGCCGAGTTCGGCGACCCGCCCGTCGCGGAATTCCAGCACCTCAGGAAAGTTATGCCCGGTGTCCACGTGCATCACCGGGAACGGGATCCGGGCCGGCCAGAAGGCCCGCTCGGCGAGTGCCAGCATCACGACGGAGTCCTTTCCGCCGGAAAACAGCAGCACCGGATGCTCGAACTCGGCCGCCACCTCTCGCATGATGTGGATGGACTCGGATTCGAGCACGTCGAGCTGGGACGGCAGGTAGTCCGTGCGAGGCGGCACCATCAGGATTGCTCTCCATGCGCTGGGTTAGCCCCACATGATAGGGGAACGGGGTGGCTAGCCATCGCGGCGGCCGATAGCGCTGAGCAGGCGCGGCGCCAACTCCGCGCGGCAGATGAGCAGGTCAGGGAGCCTGGGGTCGGGCTGGTTGTACCGGAGCGCGGAGCCGTCGATCCGCGAAGCGTGCAGGCCAGCGGCCCGCGCCACCGCGACCGGCGCCGCCGAGTCCCACTCGTACTGGCCGCCGCTGTGGACGTACGCGTCGGCCTGGCCGGTGATCACTGCGGCCGCCTTGGCTCCCGCTGACCCCATGGGAACCTCGACAGCGCCAAGGTCGGCGGCCAGCCGGGTGACGAAGGCTGGCGGTCGCGACCGGCTCACGACCAGGCGCAGCGGCGCGGCCGCTTGAGGGTCTGGGGCGTGTTCCGGCTGCCAGGTACTCAGCACCCGGTCCTCGGCCGGCAACGCGACCGCGCCCGCCGCCAGCTCGCCGTCCTGCCAGAGCGCCACGTGCACGGCCCAGTCGCTCCGTCCCGGCTCGCCGAACTCCCTCGTGCCGTCGAGCGGATCGACGATCCACACCCGGCTGGCCGCGAGCCTCGTCTGGTCGTCGGCGCCCTCCTCTGAGAGCACCGCGTCGCGCGGCAGCAGACGGCCTAGCTCGCCGACCAGGAACTCGTGGGCCAGCCGGTCGCCCGCATCGCGCAGCGCGGCAGAGTCGCCGCCGGCAGCGCGCAGCTTGAGCAGCCGACGGCCGGCCTCGGCGGCCAGATCAGCGGCCAGCCGGTCATCAGCGGAAATCATGCACCTTCCTGCGGGCTCCCCGGGGGACGCCCTCCACCTCTGTGCACCATCAGGACGCGAACGGCAGCGCCCTCGGAGTTCACCCCGACGTTAGCATGAGCTCTCGGGGGTCGAGGACACGCTCAGCTGGGCCCGGGTCAGCGCGACTGCCTCCAGCGTGGAGTGCACGCCCAGCTTTGCCATGAGGTTCTGCAGGTGGGTCCGTACCGTGTTCGCCGACAGGTGCAGCCGCTCAGCCACGTCGCGCCTTCCCGCGCCGTCGGCCAGGCAGGACAGAATCTCCCGCTCCCGCGGGGTCAGGGCGGCCAGCAGCCGGTCGCTTTCCCGCCGCTGCTGGTGCTCCTCGAGCAGGAGCCGCAGCACCGCGCCCATCTCGGCTCGCGGGAGCCAGGTCTCCCCTGCCGCCACGCCGCGCACCACCTGGAGCAGATGATCGAGCGACTCGTCCTTGCGCACCCAAGCCGCAGCTCCGGCACGAATGGCGTCCGCGATGCGGTTGGGCTTCGAGTCGCGGCTCATCATCACGACCCGTGGGGCCTCGGCCCGTCCGGCCAGCTCTTCGCACAGATTTGGCGCCAGGCTGTCGGGCAGGTCAGCATCCAATAGCACCACGTCCGCGTGCCGGCCGAGGATCAGAGACGGCGCAGGCGCCTTGGGATGGAGCGGCATGACAATGTCGATGTCCGCCTCGACTTCCAGCCTGGCCGAAAGCGCGTCCGCAAAGGTTCGTTCCGCGTCTACGACAAAGACACTGATCCCCATGCGCGCGAGCCTTGCGTAGCCGCCAACGTCGCAATAGCCCCGCCCGCCGTGGTTGCGCATACGCCAGGTGAGGGGTTTAACTAGAGAGCTCATTACGCAACTCTCCCTGGCTTGCTAGGGCCGCCGCCTGCAGTCGGGTATGCGCGCCGATCTTTGATAGGACATTCTTGACATAGGTACGCAGAGTGCTCGTAGCGATGTTCATCTCGTGTGCCATCTGACCCGTGCTCTGGCCGGCCACGATCCGGCGCAGTACCTCTTTCTCTCGCGGGGTCAGCACATAGAGCGTGCCATTGCGCCGGCGGGCGGGACGCTGGCTCGACTGGCGGGATAGCCCTGGGTCGAACACCACCCCGCCTCGCGCGATGACTTCGAGGGCGTCGGCAATTGCACCCACGCACTGGTCCTTGCGGAGCAGGCCCGCTACGCCGACGTCCAGGACGGCCGACCACGCCGCCGGGTCGGTCAGGCTGGTCAGCACCAGCACTGCTGTGCCCTGGTGCTCGCGCTTGATGGCCTGGGCCGCGCCGATGCCAGCCACTTCGCCCGCATCCGGCGCCGAGCCGGGGGCCGTACCATTCGCGGCGGTCCGGCCGGAAAAGGAAAGATCGAGAAGGATGACATCGGGCCGTAACTTCGCCACCGCGGCGACGCCATCGGCGGCAGCGGGGGCGATAGCTACTACGTGGTGTCCGCGCGCTTCCAGCGCGGCGCCAAGCGATTCACAAAGGATTCGATTTTCATCACAAAGCACCAGTCGCATAGGGCTCCCCCCCTTTGGCAACCAACGCGTTTAATGTACGGATCGCTCCTCAACACAACCATGGGCGGCGGCGCCAGAGTTCAGGCGCAACGCCGACGGACGGCCGAAAGTATGACTCGCCAACACGACAAAAGGGTTACGTGCCGGTGACGTTCCGCTGAGTGGTGTAAATGGCTTTCGCCGTATTCTGGTCAGCCGGGTTCTAGGTGATCATGCCTACCTGCCGCCATGATGACCGCGAACAGCGGAGCGTCTTCGGCTCCAGATCACCGGCTGTCGTGGTCAGCGTCCGGGGCCGGTAGCCGGGGCCATCGCGTGCTCGTGTCCTTTCGCGAAACCCGTCGGCGTGAACTCCGCTGACCATCACAGGATGGTCCTCCAGCACGCAGCAGGCGCGCCGTCAGGCCCAGGTACCGAGAGGACGTCACCTGACGTGCCCTTAATACCAAGGCACTGAGGCATGTTTCAGATGCTGAGTCGTCACATCGCGCGCCCCTCAGCGCGGCGGCCGTCGGCCCGGATCCCGCACGATGAGCAGGCCCGCATACGTCGGCTGAGGATGTCAGGCAGGCAGCCCTAGGGAGATCATTAGCCGCAGTTTGTCGCACGGGGCGGCGCATTCCCCTGGGAAGAGGGCACGGCAATACTGGTCAAACTAGGTCAGCGCTTAACAACCGCGGCAGGCGCGCCCGGCCGGCGGCGGGCGCTGTGATCCGAGCTGACCGACGCACGCGGCCGCCCGCCCGCCGCTTGCAGTGACTATGCGCCGTCACTCCCGCCTCCCAGGAACCGCCCGCGCCATGGCGCGGGGCTTGCCGTTGTCTGCGCCTGCATGAGCTGGGCGGGGTCTGGGGCGGGGTGTCGTGGCGTAGCGGGGTGTCGAGGGGATGGATGGGCGGGTCGGCAGGGATGACGGTGTTGCGCAAGCATGGCCTGTGGGTGGTTGTCGCCACGCTGGCGGGTGTGGTGGCGGCCTGGCTGTATGCCCACAGCCTGGCGGCCCATTACTCCTCGACCGCCCAGGTGGACGTCGAGTCGCACGTGGTACCGGGCGCGACGCTGGTGGTGCCGAACCCGGCGACGGAGAAGATCGTGGCCACCTCGGGGGTGGTGGTGGTGCACGCCGCCCGGGTGCTGGGCATGAACGCCGGCCTGCTCGCGCCGCACCTGAGCGCCGGGGTGTCGAGCACCTCCAACATCTTGTCGATCAGCTGCTCGATGCCCACCGCGCAGGCGGCTCAGCGGTGCGCCGCTGCCGCGGCGGCGGCCTATATGGCGTTCCGCAACCTGGCCAGCGAGTCCAGGGCAGCCCAGGCGGCCGACCCGCTGCAGGTCACGCTGGTGACCGCGGCCGACCTGCCGCTCACCCCGGCCGGGACGTCCAAGAAGATCCTGCTGGGGCTGGGCGCGGTGCTCGGGCTGCTGCTCGGCACGGGCGGGATCTTCGCCCGCGAGGCCATCGACGGCCGGGTACGCGACCGGGCCGACCTGCAGGACTGCCTGAGCGCCCCGGCCGTAGCGGCGGTCCCGCGCATGTGGCGCTACCGGACCAACCCGGCGCTGGTGTTCGCCACCGCCCCGCTGTCGCGCCAGGCCGAGGCCTACCGCTACCTGCGGGCCCGGCTGAGCCCGCTGCTCGCGGCCGCCCCGCCCGGGGCCGTCCTGCTGGTGGCCGGCGCGCGCCCCCGCGAGGGCCGCACCAGCGTGGCCGTCAACCTGGCCACCGCGCTGACCCAGGCCGGGACCAGGGTACTGCTGGTCGACGCCGACCTGCGGCACCCCTCGCTGAGCCAGCTCTTCGCCGCCGCCCCGGCACCCGGCCTGACCGACCTGCTCACCGAGCGCGCAACGCTGCGCTGGGCCGCGGTCTCCACCACCGTGCCCGGGCTCAGCCTGCTCACCATCGGCGGCCCGGCCGACGGCGCCGCCGACCTATTCGAGGTCACCCAGCTGGCCCGCGTGCTCACCGAGATGCGCGCCGCCGCCGACGTCATCATCATCGACAGCGCCCCCATGCTGTCGGTCTCCGACGCCATCACCGTGGCCCGGCTCAGCGACGTGGTCATCATCGTCGCCGACCCGCGCCGCACCGAGCGCGCAGCGATCCGCGCCGCCGCCGAGGACATCAAGACCACCAGCCCGGCCACCATCGTCGGCGTCCTCAACCGCGCCCCCCGGCCCCTATCGGCCGGCCGCACCCGGCCCGACCCCACCCCGCCCCGCCCCGCCGTCCTGACCGCCATCCGCAACCCCGCCACGCCACCCGCCGGCAACGGCCGCGCACCCGGCCACCCCGACCTCACCCCCCAGCCCGCCCCCACCCCCGCCCACCCCCGCACCACCACCAACAACAACACCGCCGCGGCGGGGAACCCAGGCAGCGACATGTAACGCCGGCGTGTCGGGCTCCAACCTCAGGTTGTCCGCACGCCGCCCGCTACGCCGGCGAACCCGACGCGTCCGTGCGCCGACGCGGGACCGTCGATGCGCCAGCCATCGCCGTCCTGGCGCAAGATCGAAGCGTCGCGCTGGCGCCACCAGCTGGCCACCTCCCTCGGTAGCGCGCACCAGGCGCTGTCGTCGCCGTGGTAGGTCTCAAGCAGTTCCCTGTATCCGTCGGCCACCCTTGGGTCCACCGCGTAGTCAGGATGGGTCAGGACGAGCGCCATCCCGCCGTGCTCCCGGAGGAACCGCGCCTTGCGGATCCAGACGTCCACGCCGCCGTCCGGCAGGATGCGGAACAGCGTGTGGTCCTGGGCCAGCGTGATCGGCAGCTCGATCATGCTCTGGTTGAAGTACGGCAGGTAGGTGCAGCATCCGCCGCTCTGCGGCTCGTACGGGTCGGTGTCGCTGTAGGACGAGTCGTAGTCGAAGCCGAGCAGGGGCATCAGGCGCCAGTCGCGCTGGGTACTCGGGGAGCGGAACCCGACGGCCCCCCACCGGTCGGCGTTGTCCCGCATGGCTGGGAGCCGCTTCTCCATCAGCCGCCGGGACGCCAGGTCGCGGCCGTCGTGCCGCAGACCGTGCACGCCGACCTCGCAGCCCTCCTCCTGCAGCGCGCGGACGGTGGCGTCGTGCACCTGGTAGCGCTGCGCGACGAAATTCCACGACGACCGGTAGCCGAGCTCGCGCTCCGTGTCGCGCAGCAGCCCCATCGTCCGGTAGCCGACCTCGGTCTCCACATCGTGCGTGAGGACCAGGGCCCACGACCGGCCGGCCGGCCACAACTCGAGGAACGGAACCGGGCCGTCGGCGACCTCGGTGACGGTCGCGAACAGCCAGCGGTAGAGCCCGTGCAGGCTGTCTTCGACCGGCCACGCCGGGAACGACCCGCGCTCCTGCACGCGGGTAAAGGCCCGGCGGAGCCTGACTTGCACCGCGCGGGGCAGCGCGGGCCTTGCGAGGTAATAGCAGCGCCGCAGCGCCGCCGGTCCGGCCGCCGCCAGCGACGACCGGCCGACGCTCTGGTAACCCTCCGACCAGAACTGCAGCATCACCTCACCAGGGTCAAATGGCAGGAAGATGCTGCCGTCGCTATCCCGCCAGATCGTGGCGACGCTAGTGCCGGCTACGTCGCAGATGGGTTCCGCAGGCTGCCAGCCATGGCCGAGGTCCCGCGCCTGCTGCGGGAGGTCCGGCGCGACGTGACCGAAGAAGGTACAACCCGCGAGCTGGTAGCGGCCCAGTCGCGGGGCCGCCGTCCCGCCGGGCCAGTGTCCGCCTGGACTTAGCCAGAGCAGGCAGCGACGCGCGCCGCCGGGCTGCTGGCCGGGCCGCAGCCA
>JASHSZ010000235.1 GCA_030040815.1 Streptosporangiaceae bacterium | reverse complement strand
CTGCAGCGCGAGCTCGACCCGCCAGCCATCACCGGCGGCGTGCCCAGGATGATCGTGCTCAGCCGGCCGGCCGGACCGTTCCTCGTCTGCCCCCTCCGGCGGCTCCGGCTCGATGAGCCGGAAGCAGGTCCGCACCGGCCCTGGTGGCTCCTGCGCAGCGTCGTGCCAGGCCCAGAGCGCGAAGGCCAGCTGCGCGGCGCTGGCTCGCTCGCGGGCGGTCACGGTCAGCTGACCGTCCGGGCCCGTCAGCGCGGCGGCCCAGCGGTCGGTCAGCGGCGCCTCCGGGCTGGCTCGCAGCAGCGCCAAGCCGGGCACCGCGGCCAGCTTGGCCCGGACGGCGGCGTCGGTCAGTTCGTCCAGTGCCGACGTCACGATGGCGGCCGACGGCTCGCCGTCGGCGCTGGTTGCGCGGCACAGTGGCGGGAGCGCGATGGTCAGTTCGCGGGCGCGCAGCGCGTCGGCGCCGGTGAGCACCGGCCGCCAGCGCGCCGCATAGCCCTCGCCGCCGTCGCCGCCGTCGTACAGGCCGGGTAGCACGCGAGCGCGGGCTGCGAGGTCCGTCGCCAGCGTGCCGAGCGCGGCGAGGTAGTGCATGCTGCCGGCCAGGACGCCGTCACTGAGCCGGGCGTCTTGCTGGCCCATGACCCACAGCAGGTCAAGCGCGGCGTCGGGGTCGAAGCTCAGGACCGGGACCTGCCACGGAGCCAGGGACTCCTCGGCCGCCGTGGCGGCGGAGCCGGCGCGGCGGGCAGCGGTTACCGGCGTTCCCCGCACCGGCACCGCGCCGACGACGGGCGCGCCATCGGTCACCAGGTCGACCAAGTCCGGTGAGCCCGCCGGACGCAGGGACGTGCCGGGCAGCCACAAGGTCAGCTCGCCCTCGTCGGCCTTGCGGACCAGGTCGCTGACGTCGGGTTGCTCGGCCAGTACGTCGGCCAGCACCCCGGCAGCTGCGGCGAACGGGTGCGGCCGCAGTGGCATGACCGTCCGGGCCGGCCGGGCCGGCCCGCCAGCTGGCTGTCCGGAGTCCTCGGCCCACACGCGCAGCGCGCCGTTCGCCCAGACACCGTGGATCACCAGCATGGCCCGCACTCCCCTGACAGCCAGGGACCATCAGCATGAACGTAGCAACTGCAGCGTCGCGACACGCCGAGATGCGAGGGTGCTTGCGGCTCATGCAGTCAGGTGATAGCTGGTCGCGAGGACGTCGGCTGACTTCAGAGCCAGAAGTCCATGAGCGCGGCGTTCTGCTCCGACTGCTGCCGCTCATAGTCGTCGTCCAGCGGCGAGCCGGGCGCGCTGCCGCTCGGCCGCTGATCGCCGGAATCGGGACGCAGGCCACCCGGCGGCGACCCGCCGTCCGAATCCTGATCCGGTCCGGACTGCTCCGCCGCGGCCGCCTCGCGCACCTTGCGCAGCTGCTTGGACATGGAGCGGAACACGAAGTACAGGATGACCGCCATCCCGAACACGACGAGGAAGCCCAGGGTGCCTGGCTGCGCCCAGACGCTCGGTGACTTCGCCGCGGCCGCCGCCGCGAGTAGCATCACAAGCTCACCTTTTCCCTGACGCCGGCGAACAGGTCGTCCTCTGGCAGCTCGGCATCCACCACCGACCTGGCCAGATGATAGTCCTCGGTCGGCCAGGCGGCACGCTGGACCTCCATCGGCACCGTGAACCAGCCTCCGTCCGGCGCTACCTGGGTCGCGTGCGCAAGCAGCGCCTGATCCCGCACTTCGAAGTACTCAGCGCACGGCACGCGAGTCGTCATCGCGAGCGGCCGGCGCTCGCGGGACTCCTCGGTCGACTCGAGCCTGGCGATCCGGTCGGTGTACGGGGACTCAAGGCCCCGAGCCAGCATCGCCTCATGCAGCGCCAGCATCCGATCGCGGTGGAAGCTGAGATGGTAGTAGAGCTTGAGCGGCTGCCATGGCTCGCCCGAGTCCGGGTACCGGTCCGGGTCCGCCGCGGCCTCAAACGCCTCCACCGAGACCTGGTGGCACTTGATGTGGTCCGGATGAGGGTAGCCGCCGTTCTCGTCGTAGGTAAGGAGCACGTGCGGCCGGAACTCCCGGATGGCCTGCACTAGCGGCCCGGCAGCGCGCTCGAGCGGCTCGAGCGCGAAGCAGCCCGCCGGCAGCGGCGGCACCGGATCGCCCTCAGGCAGCCCGGAGTCGATGAAGCCGAGGAACAGCTGCTGCACGCCCAGGATCTTGCGGGCGGCAGCCATCTCCTCGCGGCGCACCGCGGCGAGGTTCTCCATGATCCCCGGCTGCTCCATCGCCGGGTTAAGGATGGTCCCGCGCTCCCCGCCGGTCAGTGTGCAGACCAGCACCGCGACGCCCTCACGGACGTATCTCGCCATGGTCGCAGCGCCCTTGCTTGACTCGTCGTCCGGATGGGCGTGCACCGCCATGAGCCGCAGCGGCTCGCTGCCGGGCACGGCGGCACGATGGTCAGGAACGGCGAGCACGCGGGAAGTCACCTCCGTGTAGTCCCAGGCGGTCATGGCCGAGCGCGGTCGTCGGGGGCAGGGCCAGCGGCGCGGTCGCCACGATAACCCCCGGTGCCGACAGCCAGGCCGGCGCGGCCGGGCGCGATCAGCCGGTTGGAGAACGCGGCCCGGCCGACTGCCCATTCCCGCCGTCAGCGTCCCCGCCGCCTGGAGAACCGCGCCACGTCAGCATGCCAGCAGCAGATCGGCGAACGCGGTCGCCAGCCTGCGATGCCCGCTGGTATTGGGGTGCAGCCGATCCGCGGTGAATAGCTCCGGGCTCGCGGCCAGCTCGCGCATCGCCCACGTGTCCAGGCAGACCGCGTCGTGCCGGGCCGACTGGTCCCTGATGATGTCACTCGCCTCGCCGAGCCGAAAGCGGGCGATCTCGACGTGCTCGGCCGGCAGCTCGACCACATCTGCGATGTCGGGCAGCGTGCACGTCAGGATCGTCGCGCCGGTGGCCACGAGCGCATCGAGCAGACGCCCGAGTTCGGCGCCGAAGTCCGCCGGGCTGAACTGCGCCCCGCGGATGTCGTTCATCCCGACCGTGACACTCACCAGGTCTGGCGCTGCGCCGTCGAGCTGCGGCAGCTGCTGCTCGAGCACGCGGCCCACGGTTGCACCGTCCACCGCCAGATTCGTCACCGAGCACGCGACCCCGGTGCGGTCGCTGAGGATGTCCGCCAGCCGCCGGGCCCAGCCGACCGGGCGGCCGTCGGTACCGAGGTCACCACGCCCGGCAGTCAGGCTGTCGCCGAGAGCGACATAGCGCGACCAGGAGTGCAGTCGGGAAAACAACTCCATGGCGTACTTTACGCCGTAATCTCGGCCGGTCAGGCCGTCGGCGGCGGACAGGTGCGAGGCAGACTCGCGGGCCGCGGCTGTGCCCGAGACCGGCCTCGGAACCGCGGCTCCGGTCAGGTCGGTCACACCCCTGGCTGGTCGTTCCCCTTCTGGTCGGGCGGGGCATCTTGGCCGGCCTGCCGGGAGCCACGCCGGCCGCTGCGATATCGGCCGACCAGGGACGCGGCTGCATATACCGGGAAGGCGATGGCGATTAGCAGCGCGCTGCCGGTGAACTCGCTGTCCAGGAAGCTGCCGCCTACCCGCGCGACGAAGTAGTAGTACAGCACCACGACGCCGGCCAGTAGCAGGTAGCCGCCGAGGGCGTCAGTGACCGCGTGATAGAGGAGTGCCAGCCAGCCGCGATCGAGCCGGCCCGTGTACCGGGTGAGTGGCCGCCCGGCGCGCACCCGCCGCCGTGCATTCCACAGGCCCACGGCCAGTATCACCATGACGATGAGGTAGCCGGTCACGATGGGGATCAGGTCCGAGCGGATGAGTTGGGACGACATGTCGGCCGTCAAGCACGCAGCAGGAAGTGCCAGCCACGGATGAAGAGGTGCCAGCCGAACCACAGCCACAGCGCGAACAGCGCCCATCGGCCGGGCGGATAGCGCATGATGGCCCGGAAGGTTGCGCTCAGCGTCGGCACGGTCCCGCTGATGCCGCTGAGAGCTAGCCCCTCCCAGGCGAATATGGCGCCAATCAGCAGCCCCCAGACCACATAACCCAGCACCGGGTGATTGCCCATCTCGACCTCCGGTCGCGCAACGGGATGCGGAAACTGACCCTATGCCGGGAACGGGCGGCCCGTGGCGGATGTGCCAGCGGATTTACCGTCATGCAGGGAACGGGCTCGACTGGCCCGGCGGCCGGCGACAATTCGCGGGGCTGGCCGCGCAGCCAGCACGCCTTTTGCCCTGGCTCGCCCGGACTTGTTTATCGTGCCCCATTGACAGGTACGACATACTTGCGGACCCTTGTTAGCCTCGAAGGATTACCCCCGTGGGCCCGAGGCCCGGTGGACCAGTAATCACTAGGAGTACCCGTGACCGAGACGCGCGACGACACCTATGCCTGGCTGACCCAGGAGGCGTACGACCGGCTCAAGGCCGAGCTCGAGCACCTGGCTGGCCCGGGCAGGATCGAGATCGCGAAGAGAATCGAGGCGGCGCGGGAAGAGGGCGACCTGAGGGAGAACGGCGGCTATCACGCCGCCAAGGATCAGCAGGGCATGCAAGAGGCCCGCATCCGCCAGCTCACCCACATCCTGCAGAACGCCCGGGTCGGCGAGCCGCCCCGCACCGCAGGGGTGGTCGGGCCGGGCATGACCGTCACCGTCAGATTCGAGCGCGACGGCGACGAGGTGACCTTCCTACTGGCGTCCCGCGAGGAGGTCGGCGCACCCATCGACGTGTACTCGCCAAAGTCGCCGCTCGGCAGCGCCATCAATGGCAAGAAGGTGGGCGAGACCGCCAGCTACACGCTGCCGAACGGCCGCTCCACGACGGTCGAGATCCTCGACGCCGTGCCCTACGGCGACAGCTAGGCGAGCCGGCCGCGACTCGCGAGTGGCCGCCTGCGAGGAGCTCGCAGGCGGCCACTCGGTCGTCCGGACCGCCGCTTCCGGCTGCCCGAAGGGGCCGCGGCGGAGCAGGCCGGTTCGGCAGCGGATGTGGGTGGGCTTAGATGGCGCCGAGGTCGGCCGGCTCGGTCCGCTCGGCCGCGGGAGGCTGCTGCTCGGGCCCGGCTGCGCGGCCGCGCAGCGGGATCTCCTTCACGGACAGGGCGAGCAGGAACACCAGGGCGGCCGCGGGGATGGTCCACCAGAACACGGCGTCCAGGCCCTTGGCGATGCCGAAGAACGCCACGTCCTTGATGGCAGCCGGCAGGCTGTTGATCGTGGCCGGGTCCAGGGTGCCCTGGCTCGCGCCCAGGTGGGTGCCCGGCAGTTTCGCCGCCATCGCCGAGGTCAGCCGGTGGAAGAAGATCACGCCGAACAGCGACACGCCCAGCGACCCGCCGATCTGCTGGAAGAACGTCCGCGAGCTGCTCGCCACGCCAATGTCCTTGAGCTCGACACTGTTCTGCACGATCAGCGACGTGATCTGCATGAGGAAGCCCATCCCCAAGCCCAGCACGACGAAGAACACGCCGGCCTCGAACCGGGAGGTATTCGGCCCTAGGTGCGTCAGCAGGTAGATCGCCACGGTCATGGTCGCGCCGCCGACGATCGGCAGGATCTTGTAGCGGCCGGTGCGCACGGTGAACTGACCCGCGATCAGCGACGTCACCATGGAGCCGAACATGAGCGGTATCAGCAGCAGCCCGCTCGTGGTGGGCGAGGCGTGCTGCACGGTCTGCAGGTACAGCGGCAGGAAGGTCAGCCCGCCCAGCATGACAAAGCCGAGCAGGAAGCTCATCCCGGAGGCAACGGAGAAGTTCCGGTTCGTGAACACGTGCAGCGGCAGGATCGGCTCGGCCGCGCGCGACTCGACCACGAAGAACAGGGCGACCGCGGCCGCGACGATCACCGCCAGCATGGTGATCTCCCACGAGCCCCAGGCGTATTGGGTGCCGCCCCAGCTGGCCAGCAGCGTGATCGCGGTGGCGCCAGCGGCGATCACGGCCGCGCCTGCGTAGTCGACCTTGTGCTCCACGCGGTGCCTGGGCACGTGCAGGGTCGCCCACAGGTAGAGCAGCGCCGCGCCGCCGATGGGCATGTTGATGTAGAAGATCCAGCGCCATGACAGGGCGTCCGTGATGTACCCGCCGACCAGCGGCCCGGCGATCATCGCGAGCATCATCGCCGCCATCATGTAGCCCATGTACTGGCCGCGCTCGCGCGGCGGGACCAGGTCTCCGATGGTCGCGATGGCGCCGACCATGAGCCCGCCGGCACCGAGGCCCTGCAGGGCGCGGAACGCGATCAGCTCGTTCATCGTGGTCGA
>JASHSZ010000234.1 GCA_030040815.1 Streptosporangiaceae bacterium | reverse complement strand
TGGCACTGCGGCAACTCGCGGTGTTGAGAAATGCCGGGTCGTAGGACAGCAGCCCGAAGTCGTCATCCGACACCTTGATCTGCCGCAAGTCGATCGCACGGATGGCGCCATCGACAACCGGAATCTCATAACTGCGGGCGGTCTGAGAGTCAGTGATCTGCAGCACTCGGCTCGTTCCCATGGCTTTTCAAGCTCCTGACAGCCCCGGCTTCGAGCAACAATCGCTGCAGGGCCCGCGGGCCCTTTGGCCTCACTATGAAGCTCTGGCGTGGCGGGTGATGCGGCCGCAGGGCCCTAGTCGCTGGGACGTATGTCACTGGTTCTTCGGGATGTGCGAGGTAGGATCACGGACCCGCGGCCGGTCACTGGTGCGCCGCTGCGCGCGCCGGACCCACGTCAGCGTGCTCCTGCTCGAGGCCGCGCGCGGTCCGGCGCAGGAACGAGCGCACGGTCGCCTTGGCGATCCTGGTCAGCAGCGCGTCGCTGAGCACCTGCCCTGACCTGCCAGGTGGCGGACGATAGCGTCCGGAGAGACGGAACTCCGACCGGTCTGGATCGAGGGCGATCAGCCGCATCTCGCCTTCGAACCTCGGGAAGATGCCCGCGGGTCCTGCCGACTCCCAGACGAAGGGGATGACGAGACTGCCGTTGACCTCAGCGGGCTCGCCGAGATGCACCGCTATCGTCTTGCCGAGCCTGCCAGGGCCGCCCGGACCGATACGGATCCGCGCTGCCTCCTCGTCGCAGGCCTCGGCGTGCGCGGTTAGCCAGGACGTGCCAGCAGTCAGCCGACCGGCGATCACCGCGGCCGGGAGCTCGACCTGCACTGAGTCCGCGATGGTCACGGTCGCTGCGTGCGGGTGCGCGTCTGGCGGGATCGCGTAAGCGCCCACGGCGATCGCCGCGTCCCGCTCGGCCAGCACGGCGAGCGACGTCGACGCCAGCACGTGGCGCAGCGATGCAGTCGCCCTGACCATGGTCTCGTGTAGCGGGCAAACGTCTTGCCAGCGGCACGGCCCGTCGCCCAGGGCACAGCGCTCCGAGGCCAGCGGACCCTCGGCCGCCTCGATCACCTCCGCGACGCTCACCTGCGACGGCGCTCTGGCGAGCCGGTGGCCGCCGTCTCGGCCGAAGGCAGACACGGCGATGCCCGCATGCACGAGGTCGCCCAGGATCTGGGCCGCGAACGCGCGCGGGATGTCCATCTCGGCGGAGATCTCGCGCAGTTTCTTCGGCAGCCCGCTCGGATAGGCCCGAGCGAGGCAGATTGCCGCGGCGGCCGCGTAACTGCCCCGTTTCGAGAGCGTCACGTTCACGCCGCCAGTGTAGTCAGGCCCTTGACGGTCAAGGTGGACACTGCCAGGGTAAGTTTAGTAATCAGCTAAACATTTATTAGCCGACCGCAATATTCAGCCATCCAGCACCGGGATATGTCGCGTGCCCGGAGCCCGTTCGGCCCGCGAGGAGATGCCATGCGGTGTGATGAGCGTTATCGAACGCGCGCCAGGCAGCAGGTGCCCTCGGAGGCCTACCCGGACCTCTGCCACGCCGAGCTCATTCGGGTATCGCCCTGCCGGGCCAGGCCCGGATTCCGCGAGCTGCACTTCGACGTCGAAGGCACAGCGTGGTCGTGGTGCTTCCCGCCGCGTGCCGATAGCGACGATCCGCCTGTTGTCCCGCCGGAGAGCAGGCTGGTGCTCCGGCCAGGACCGCACGGCCTGCGCGCTCAGGGCGTCGCCGATCAGCCCGGCCATGCGCTGCACGTGGCCGAGATCGGCCTTGCCGCAGCCGCCGGCCTCGCGCTGTCGGCGGTACCGGTTTACGTGCACCGCTTCCTGATCGGGCGCGTCACCCCTGAGCTGGGTGACCTGGACCGGGCGCAGGCCAGTCGCGGTGATGTGCCGTCGGCCGGAGGGGGCCGGTGACCGCGTTCGAGTCCGTGGGCGCCGACCAGGCGGCCGCGACCAGGCGGAGCTACGAGGTGCCAGGGGTCGGGCGCAAGGGCAGCGTCCTAGCGGACTGGCTGTCGTCGACCGACCACAAGGTCATCGGGCACTTGTACCTGATCACCTCGTTCGGCTTTTTCCTGATCTCCGGGCTGATGGCGCTCGTCATGCGGGCGCAGCTGATGGGCCCGGACAACCACATCGTGTCCGACCAGCAATACAACGAGCTGTTCACCATGCACGGCATCATGATGCTGATCTTCTTCGCGACCCCGCTGTTCGTCGGGTTCGCTAACGAGATCATGCCGCTGCAGATCGGCGCGCCGGACGTCGCGTTCCCCCGGCTGAACCTGCTCAGTTACTACTTCTTCGTGTTCTCCGGGCTGATCATGCTCTGCAGCTTCCTCACGCCAGGCGGCTCGGCGGCGTTCGGCTGGTATGCCTACTCCCCGCTCACCAGCGCCGCTTACTCGCCAGGCGTCGGCGCCGACATGTTCATCATGGGCCTGGCGCTGTCCGGCCTTGGCACCATTCTCGGCGGCGTCAACTTCCTGACCACGATCCTGTGCATGCGGGCGCCCGGCATGACCATGTTCCGGATGCCGATTTTCACCTGGAACGTCCTGGTCACCAGCCTGCTCGTCATTCTAGCCTTCCCGGTGCTGGCCGCCGCGCTGCTGGTGCTGGAGATCGACCGCAAGTTCGGCGCGCTCGTCTTCGCGCCGAACAGCGGCGGGGCAATCCTCTGGCAGCACCTGTTCTGGTTCTTCGGCCATCCCGAGGTCTACATCCTGGCCATCCCCTTCTTCGGCGTAGCCACGGAGATCCTGCCGGTGTTCGCACGCAAACCAGTCTTCGGCTATAAGGGCCTGGTCGCCGCCACGATCGGTATCGCCGGACTCTCCATGACGGTGTGGGCGCATCACATGTTCACCACCGGCGCGGTGCTGCTGCCGTTCTTCTCCTTCATGACTTTCCTCATCGCGGTGCCCACCGGGGTGAAGTTCTTCAACTGGCTCGGCACGATCTGGCGCGGCCAGCTCACCTTCGAGACCCCGATGCTGTTCATCCTCGGATTCATGGTCGTCTTCCTCTTCGGCGGGCTGACCGGTGTGATGCTCGCCTCGCCGCCGCTGGACTTCGCGGTCAGCGACTCCTACTTCGTGGTGGCGCACTTCCACTACGTGCTGTTTGGCACGGTGGTGTTCTGCATGTTCGGCGGGTTTTACTTCTGGTGGCCCAAGTGGACCGGCAAGATGCTCGATGACCGACTGGGAAAATGGCACTTCTGGTCGGTCTTCATTGGGTTCAATATGACGTTCCTGGTGCAGCACTGGCTGGGCGTCATGGGCATGCCCCGGCGGGTGGCCAACTATCCCTTTCTGCCGCACCTCGCCACCACCCTGAACGACATCTCGTCCGTGGGTGCATTCTTCCTCGGGGCCTCAACGTTTATCTTCCTTTACAACGTCTACAAGACCTGGCGGTCCGGCGAGCGGGTCACGGCAGATGACCCGTGGGGCTTTGCCAACTCGCTTGAATGGGCGACCTCGTGCCCGCCACCGCGGCACAACTTCACCTCGATCCCGCGCATCAGGTCCGAGCGGCCGGCCTTCGACCTGCACTACCCGCACATCCGGCCGGGCCGTGTCGGCGAGCGCCAGCATCGCACGTCGGAGGCAGCCGGATGACCGCCGCACCGTCCTGGATCCCGCCGGAGATCGAGCCACAGCCGAGCACGGTCATCGACCGGCTTGTGATCAGCCTGTTCATCATCGTGCCGCTGCTGGCCGTTGCCGCCGCGGTCCCGGTCGCCTGGCGGTTCGGGCTGAGCTGGCGCGACGTGGCCATCGCGTTCGCCTTCTACGTGGTCTCCGGGCTGGGGATCAGCATGGGCTTCCACCGTCACTTCACCCATGGATCTTTCAAGGCAGCCCGGCCGCTCCGGCTCGGGCTCGGCATAGCCGGCAGCCTGGCGCTCGAAGGGCCACTGCTGGTCTGGGTGGCCAATCACCGCCGCCATCATAAGTACAGCGACAAAACCGGCGACCCACACTCCCCGTGGCGATTCGGCACCGGCCCGGGCGCTGTGGCCAAGGGCTTCCTCTGGGCACACATCGGCTGGATGCTCGATCCCAGCCGCACATCACAGCGCAGGTTCTGTCCCGACCTCGAGGCTGACCGCACAGCCAGCTGGGTGTCGGATACGTTCTCGATCTGGGCGGCCGTGTCGTTGCTCGCGCCTGCACTCATCGGCGGGCTGTGGACGATGTCGCTGGCCGGCGCGCTCGCCGCGTTCTTCTGGGCCAGCCTCGTCCGAGTCGCTCTGCTGCATCACGTGACCTGGTCGATTAACTCGGTCTGCCACCTCTTCGGCCGGCGCGACTTCCAGTCGCGGGACATGTCGACAAACAACGCCTGGCTTGCCATCCCGTCCTTCGGCGAGTCCTGGCACAACCTGCACCACGCAGACCCCACGTGCGCCCGGCACGGCGTGCTGCGCGGGCAGATCGACATCTGCGCAAGGGTCACGCGGTGGGCCGAGCGACTCGGCCTGGCCTGGGACGTGCGCTGGCCCGACGAGGAACGGCTGCGGCGGAAGCTGACGAGCGCCGCACAAAGCCGCCGGTTCGGCGGCATGGCCTCAGGTCGGCTGGCACGCTCGGCGCTCCACGCCGGACCGGGCGGACAGCAGGCCGACCGCGCCCTGACTGCCGGGCAAGAACGGCGGCCCTGAGCTCACAACGAGAAACGGGGAAGGCCGGATGTTCATCACGCAAGAGGCACACATCGGCATCCCCTACCCGGCCGCCCGCTCGCGGCTGGCCAGCCTTGTGCTCACCGGCAACCTCGGCGATGCGTCACATAGCGCCTACCAGGCAGGGCTGACGACCCTGATGAGAGTGGGGCCGTTTGGCGACGTGCCAGGCGCCGCCAAGCTCGTGCGAGTGAGTTTCCTCGAGCCTGTTGAGCGCGAAGACAGTTTCCGGGTCGGGCTTCGGTGGGAGGCCATCGGCGTGACGGCGGGCCTGTTCCCGGTGCTGGACGGCGACCTCACGCTCGAGCCGACGAGCGTCGACGAGACGCAACTGGCGCTGACCGGCGTGTACCGTCCGCCGTTTGGCCTCCTGGGCGCGGCACTCGACGCCGTGGTGCTGCGCAAGGTCGCCGAGGCAACGATCCGATCGCTCGTGCGGTCGGTTGCTGATGCCGTCCTCGAGCTGACCCTCGGAACCGGCCCTTGGCTACCCAATCCTGGCGGCCAGCCAAGGGCGCCGGACCCGGAACTGTGCTGACCCGAACTCGGGCACGCAGTTCTTGCCCTGTCACCGTGCGTCTGCAGGGCCCTACTGCGATAGTGCGGGCGCCGGCCTGCCGGCAGCAGCGAGCGTCAGTGACACGCATCGGCCTCCCTCCGCGGGCTGGTCGCAGCGGAGCGTGTCGCCCATCGCCTCGGTCAGATCGCGGGCCAGCCTGAGCGCTAGTCCGCTGCCGTTGCCTTGGTCCGGGCTAGGTCCCCGGTCGGTCACGCAGATGTCCACCTGGCCTCCCGCGACGGTCGCGGTGAGCGTCGGCGGGACGTCATCCGGGCTCCGATTCAGGGCGTCGGCCATCAGACTGGTCAGGACCCTGGTGAGCAAGGCGGCATCGGCTATCACGTCAGGGAGGTCCTCTTGGGTGTCGAGCGTGATGTGGTGCCCGCCCGGCCCCAGGTCCTCGAGGCAGGCGGCGATGACTTCGTCGAGGTCCACCGGGCGGAGATACGTCTCTAGCGCCCCGGCGTGCAGTCGACTGAGGTCGCTGACGTCGCTCATCAGCCTGGCCACGCGGTCGAGAGCCAGGCGCGCCGAGGCGACGAGGTCGGAATTCTCCGTCGGCGTGCGCGAGGCGGGATCTGCCAGGTGGTCCAGGGTGACTTGGGCCGTCGCGACCAGATCACGAGCCTTCCGGATGGTCGCCGCAGCAAGGGCGGCGCGAGACCGCGGGCCGGTGGCCTGCGCAGCCGCCTGGGCCTCGAGCTCGTACTGGCGGCGCTGGACGAGTCCCGCGACGATCTGGACGGCGCACGAGAACAGGACCCGGTTGTCCTGACCGCCGAGCGCGCGTCCGCGGGCGGCCAGCGTGAACGCCTCGCTGATCGAGAGCTCCACGTCCGCTCCAGGGCCTTCGGGTGCCCGCTCTCCGGCGCTGGCAACGACGAACCAGCCGCCGCCAGGATCCTGCCGTCGCTCGAGCAAGCTGACCGCGGCCAGGTCGAACATCTCGCGTAGCTCCTCGAGCAGCGCGGGCGGGTCGCTGCGTCCGCGCAGCACGCTGGTCGCGAGCCGGGTAAGCGCCGTTGCCTCCGCGCCAGCCTCGGCGGCCAGAGCCTTGCGTCGACGCAGCGCGCGGAGCGGCTGAGCCAGCTGCACGTCGCCGTGGGTCTCGCCGCCACGGCTGACCAGGTGAACGTCGAGGTGCTCAGCGTGGCGGGCCAACCTGGTCGGTGTGCTCTTGCCCGCGATGAGGGTGCGCAACCGGCTGCGCCGGCTCGCGCCCAGTACCATCTGGGTGGCGTTCTCGGCGCGAGCAAACTCCAGCAACGTGTCGGCCACGTCCTGGCCGGGTATTTGCTGGAAGCTGCCACCGAGCGAGGTCACCAAGCCATGCTGCGACTCGAGCATCGTCGTGTCGTCGACTGTCACCCCATCGTCGCAGGTCACGTGGACGGCGAGGAGATCGCTGCCGGGCGTCCTGGCGGCGATGCGCGCGGCCCGCCGGATCACCGCGTCATCGTCCTTCTCGCCGGCGACGCCGACAACGATCCGCTCCCTGGTCTCCCACGGCGCGGCGATGCCGTGCTCGGCACGGTATCGCTGCAGGCCCTCCGCTACCCGGTCGGCGAGCCACAGCAGGGCCAGCTCACGCAGCGCCGTCAGGTTTCCCGGCCGGAAGTAGTGGGTCAGCGCGGCATCGACCCGGTCCGGCGGGTAGACGTTGCCGTGTGCCATCCGTCGCCGCAGCGCCTCGGGGGTCATGTCGACCAGCTCGATCTGATCAGCGCGGCGCGCCACCTCATCGGGCAGCGTCTCGTGCTGCACCACGCCGGTGATCTGCTCGGTCACGTCGTTGAGCGACTCAAGGTGCTGGATGTTCAGCGTAGTGATCACGTCGATTCCCGCGCTGAGCAGTTCATCGACGTCCTGCCAGCGCTTGGCGTTCCGGCAGCCGGGCACGTTGGTGTGGGCGAGCTCGTCCACCAGCGCGACCTGCGGATGCCGGGCCACTACCGCATCGGTATCCATCTCGGTGAAGGTGGCCCCGTGATGGGTCATGGTGCGACGGGGCACGACCTCCAGCCCCTCGGCCAGCGCCGCTGTCAACCGTCGGCCGTGGGTCTCAATCAGGCCTGCGACCACGTCCGTCCCGCGTGCCCTGCGGCGCTGGCCCTCGGCGAGCATCGCGTAGGTCTTGCCCACGCCAGGTGCGGCCCCCAGATACACGCGCAGCCGTCCTCTTGTCTCCATACCTCCGATACTCGGTTGCCGCGTCATCGCGCCGCAGGGGCGTTTGTTCCCTCGATCTCCGGACCGAAGTCCCGCTTTCCGGGCCCGGAAGAGCGGCTCTGGCCCAAGGCCGCGAGACTTGCCTGGCCATCGGTCCCCCGGGGCCTGACGGCCGCGTGTCCGGCAGCGTCGAAGCGCCGCTAGCCCTGGCTGCTTTCCGCCGCAGCCTGCTCGTAGAGCTGCTGGATGGCCGGGCCGATGAGAGCGCTGTAGGAGACCGACGGGGAGTCGCCGCCTTCTTCGTAGCCGCCGATCACGCCGACGATCGTCCCGGTGTGCGACCGGGGACTGAACCGAATCACCCACGGGCTACCGCTCGTTCCCCCGGTATAACCGGCACAATCGAACTGGAGCTGGCTGCTGCTGAACTCAGACGTCCAGTTGACGCACGTGATGGGGGCGTTGGAGCTGTCCGGGTACCCGGTGACGTGGACCAGATACTGGTAACCGAGGTCGGTACCGAGCCGATTCGCCCCGAGTACCTGCTCGATGTTCTCGTCGTCGTGCTGCTTGAGCACCACGAAGCCGACGTCGTAGGCCGGATTGGACGAGTCCGCCCACTGCGGTGCGACGAGCAGTTTCGCTGGCGTCCATACGCCGAAGGGCTCCTGGCCATCCCGGTAGTCGGGGATGAACACGATGTCGCTGCGGTACCCGGCGCTGCCCTTACCGCCGTTGATGCAGTGCGCAGCCGTGATCAGCAGGTCCTTGCCCGGGCTGGTTACCACGCTAGCCGTGCAGAAGTGATTGCCACCGCTGTCGCGGACGAACAGCGCGCCGACACGCAACCCGGCGATCACGCTGGCGACGTGCGAGTCGGCAGACTGACCGGGCAGCGGCACGCGCAGCTGGCCGCGGGTGAACGGCCGCGCGCCGAGCAGCCTGGACCTGTCCCAGTACGCGGCGGCACCCCGAATATGGTGGTGATAACGCTGACCACCGAGTGTGCTTTCGCAGCCCGTGGACACCAGCGCCAGGGCGACGACCAGGAGTGCACAGCCCGCCGCTCGCGCGGGTGCGCCGGCGCAGTTCGATCGCGGTCGGGAACCCCGCCGCTCCGACGCCCGCCGACTTAACGCCACCGAGTACCCACACAGAGCTCGACGAGGAAACTGCGGTCGACTCTAGGGGCTGTCTTTGTCACGAAGCAAGCGTCACCGCCCGCTCCGGTTGGCCTGACCCGTCCCCGCAAGCGGGCTTGCTGGCGCCAGGCTGGCAATACCAGACGGCTGCTGGGAATACATCTGCACATTTCTTATCCATAGTCCTGTGGCTCTTGCGCTGTTTAAGGCGGCATTTCTCACCGTACGCCGTAGCCGCGTCCTCTCCCAGGCCGTAAGCCCCGGGACGTGGGGCCGTTAGCCCCTGGCCAGCCAGGATTGCAGCGATTCATGTTGCAGGAAAGGGCAGCGACGGCTAGCCCCGCAGTTATCGGCGACACTGCCACGGTGCTCAGCGAACTGAGATTAAATGGTCAGTATCTCTGGAGGTAATTCACAGAGGGCGGCCATTACCTCGAGATAGGGATTGATGCAAGTGGAGGGAGGCGGATCCGATGAGCACCCTCTACGGTCCGCCAGTTCCGGCTTCAGCAGACCAGCCGCCGCCACCGCCGCCGCCCATGCCGTGGCAGCCCCCAGGCGGCCTGGGCGGGCCAGTCCGGTGGCCTCATCGTCGCCGCCGGGCGCTGGCCGTCACCGCGGTTTGCGTCGTGGTGGCGCTGGCCGCCGCGCTGGGAACGGCCCTGGCGCTGCGCTCCGCGCCGATCGCCGCGCACAAGCCGGTGTCGCGCACGTCGGCGGTCGCCGCTGCGGTCGAGCCCGGCCTGGTCGACGTGGTCGCCACCCTGGGGTACCAGAACGCCGTGTCGGCGGGCACCGGGCTGGTGCTGACCAGCTCGGGTGAGGTGCTGACCAACAATCACGTGATCGACGGCGCCACCTCGGTCAAGGTCACCGATGTAGGCAACCGACGCACCTACCCGGCGACCGTGGTCGGCTACGACCAGACCGCCGACATCGCCGTTGTGCAGGCGCGGGGGGCGTCCGGCCTGAAGACCGTCACTCTCGGCACGTCGTCGAAGGTGACGGTCGGCGAGGCGGTCATCGCCCTGGGCAACGCCGAGGGCAAGGGCGGCAGCCCGGCGGTCGCCACCGGCAAGGTCACCGGCCTCAGCGAGTCGATCACCGCCACCGACGAGGCGGAGTACACCTCCGAGCAGCTGACCGGACTGATCCGCACCAGCGTGCCGCTGCAGCCGGGGGACTCCGGCGGGCCGCTGGTCACCACCGCGGGGACCGTGATCGGGATGAACACCGCGGCTTCGTCGGCGTACCAGTTCCAGTCCACCGCTAACCAGGCATTCGCGATACCGATCGGCCACGCGGTCTCGATCGCCGAGCAGATCGAGGCGGGTGGCGCTTCCGCGAGGGTGCACATCGGCGCGACCGGCTTCCTGGGCGTGCAGGTCACCCTGTACCCCGTGCCCTTTACCACGCAGACCGAGGCGGTGGTCGTCGGAGTCATGCCCGGACTGCCCGCCGCCACGGCCGGGCTGGCGCCCGGTGACGTGATCGCCTCGATCAACGGCCAGGCCGTGACCTCGCCATCGGCCATCCAGGCCCTGCTAGAGCCCTACCACCCCGGCGACCAGGTCAGCATCACCTGGCAGAACCCATCCGGGCTCACTAACACGGCCACCGTCGTTCTCGCCACTGGCCCCGCCGACTGACGCGTACCCGGCTCCGCGCCGACCGGGGAAGGCCGGAGGTCAGCGCGGTAGGAGCCCGGATCAACTGAAAAGTTCAAGGTTTGATGGGCCTCTGGCGCCGCCAGAGCCCCGCCGGCCGAGCCAGACCAGCCGGCCCGTTGCCGCAGGTGACGATGTTCCCCTGCGGCAGGGCCGTCCGCCCCTGGCCACTGTCGGCAGTCGACGAAGGCTGGGTTATGCCGGCTCTGCCTCGCGGGCATGCATAGCCAGGCCGATGGGAGTGCGACCGTGTTCTTCACCTATCTGCGCGGCGAGCTGGGCCACCGGCTGCGCCAGTTCATTGTTATCTCGCTCGGGATCGCCGTCGGCATAGGGCTGGCGGTCACCGTGACAGCGGCATCGGCCGGCGTCAAGGACGCTCAGGGCAAGGTGCTGCACGCGCTCTACGGGATCGGCACCGACATCATCGTGACCCAGTCGCCTGCCCCCGGCACGGGCGGGTTGCCCACCTTCCACTTCGGCGGAGCGCCATCGGGCGGCTCAGCCGGAACCACGATCAACAGAACCGCTCTGGTCTCGGCGGCGACGCTGGGACCGCTGCGTGCCTCGGATGTGGCCACCATCTCGCGCCTGCGCGACGTCTCGGCCGCCGCTGGCGCGCTGGTCCTGTCCGACACGCACGTTAGCGGCACGATCCCGACCTCCGCTGCCAGCCCGGGTTCGTCGATCAGCTTCAGCGTCTTCAGCGTTGACGGAGTGCAATTGTCGTCCGCCCGAGTCGGGGTGCTCAGCTCCGGGACGATTACTGCCGGGCGGACGTTCACTCTCGCGGACGCCAACTCCGACGTGGCGGTGGTGGATTCCAACTATGCGAGGCAGAACTCGCTGAAGGCGGGCTCGACGGTTTCCGTCGACAACACCAGCTTTACGGTTATCGGCATCGTCTCGATGCCGCAAGGCACGGCCACCACAGATGTGTTCATCCCGCTCGCCCGGGCGCAGAAGCTGTCAGGAATGACGGGCAAGGTAAACACGATCTATGTGTCCGCCGTCAGCGCCGCCGATATCAGCACCGCGGCCCATGAGATTTCCGCGGTCTTGCCGAAGGCTACCGTGACCACCTCGGGTGACCTGGCCAGCCAGATCACCGGATCGCTGGCCAGCGCCGCCAGCCTGGCCAGCAATCTCGGCACGTGGCTGGCAGTCGTGGCCCTGGTCGCCGCGTTCCTGCTCGCGGCCCTGCTGATGATGTCGGCCGTCACCCGCCGGGTACGCGAGTTCGGCACCCTCAAAGCCCTCGGCTGGCGCAGCAGGCGCGTGGTCGAACAGGTGGTGGGCGAGTCACTCAGCACCGGTGTCATCGGCGGCATCATGGGCATCGCGCTTGGCATCGGCGCGGCTGCCCTGATCGACGCCCTCGCCCCGGCGCTGACCGCCTCGACGGGTGCACCCCCTTCGGGACGGGCAGGCTTCTTCTCCACGGCGCGCGGTTTCGGGCGCGCTGTCACGGCCGCCGGCCACACGGTGACCGTCCACCTCAGCGCGCCAGTCAGCATCAGCGTGATCGCCGTCGCGGTGCTGCTAGCCATCGTCGGCGGACTCATAGCCGGCTCATTCGGCGGCTGGCGGGCTGCCCGGCAGCACCCGGCGTCGGCGCTCACCCAGGTGGCGTGATGACGACCACGTTCGGCAACCGGACGGAGAGACAGACATGTACAAGCTGACCGGAGTGACCAAGGACTACCGCAAGGGCCGCACGACAGTGCATGCCCTGGCCGGTGTCGATCTGGCAATCGCCGATGGTGAGTGGCTCGCCGTGCAGGGACCAACCGGCCACGGCAAGACAACTCTCCTGCAGATGCTTGGAGCCCTCGACCGCCCAACCTCCGGGAGCGTCGAACTGGACGGCCAAGACCTCGCGACCATGCGCGAAAGCCAGCTATGTGGGCTGCGCGCAGGCTCAATCGGGTTCATCTTCCAGACCTTCAACCTGATCCCAACGCTGACCGCCCGCGAAAACGTCGAGACCGCGCTCGTCCCTCTGCATGTCCCCGCAACCGGACGCAAAAGCCGGGCTGCCGCCGCCCTCGCCGGAGTAGGGCTGACCGACCGGAGCCAGCACCTGCCCGGCGAGCTATCCGGGGGTGAACAGCAACGCGTCGCGATCGCCCGAGCACTGGTCAAGGAACCTAAGGTCATCCTCGCCGACGAGCCGACCGGCAACCTGGACGAAGACACCCGCGACGAGATTATCTCGCTGCTCGAAGCGCAGTGGCGAGAACGCGGGCTGACCCTCGTGCTGGTAACCCACGACAGTGCCATCGCCCGCCGCGCTCAGCGAATCGTCCTCATGCGCGACGGTCGCGCGTTCCCGGCCGCCACCGCGCTGGCCAGCGGCGGCTAGGGCGGAGACCGGAGATCGCCGCGCGCGACCTCGAGTCCTGCGCCAGCGTCCCCGCAACGCAGGTGGAGTAGCCACCCGCCCAGGCTGCGGTCACTTCCAGTAACGCGCACGCAGGCCCGGCCACGCGGCGCGTCGCTGACACGGCTGACCGTGACACGAAGCATTTCGGGCCCGATGGCCGACGGATGAGGGAGCTTGGTCCTGGACTGCCGGGACGTTTGCATCTTGTATCAGGCATGGGGCTGCGGACACTCGAGCATACGAAGTAGGTAGTGCAACAGGGCGAGGAAGTGATCACGATGTTCGCCCGTCATTCGCACAAGTCTCACCACTTTGCTCACCACGTGCGGGAGTGGCTGCACCGCTGCAACCCATACGCCTAGAAGCTTGCTGGCGGGGGTGAGCGCAGCGTATAAGGCAGAGCAACCGGATGAATCGGCACCTCCGGCCCAAGCCTGGGCCGAAGCCAGCCGGATGCTGGCCGAGCTCAGCCCGGAAGAGATCGCAAGTCGCCGGGTGAGCTACTGAAGCCCGGCGCGGACGGACGTGACGCGCTCGGTGTTGAAGCCGAGCCAGTGCATCCGGCCCGCATAGCGCGCGTGCTCGACCTTGAGACAGCGATCCATGATCACCGTTACGCCGCCGTCCTCGGCGATCCGGGCGCCTTCGATGTTGATCACGCCGAACTGGCACCACAATGCGCCGGCCCGGATCGTCACCGCATCCTGCGCGATACCAGGCAGTGCATCCGGCGCACGGAAGACGTTCACGATGTCCACGGGCACGGGTACGTCGAGCAGGCTCGGGAAGCATGTCTCTCCAAGGATCTCCGGCTCGCGGGGGTTCACTGGGATGACGTGGTAGCCGTGCCGTTTGAGGTAGTAGCCGACGAAGTAGCTGGCCCGCAGCTCGTTGCCGGACAGGCCGACGACCGCGACGGTGCCGGCGGTGTGGAGTACGCGCTGAATCGCCAGCGGGTCCTGGTACCGGCCGAGATCGGTCATGCCGTCGTTACCTTCTCTCTCGCTGAGGCGGCGACGAGCGCGAGACCCTGCTCCAGGTCCCAGATCAGGTCGTCGACGGACTCGGTGCCCACGGACAGCCGCACGGTCCCTGGCCCGACGCCGGCCGCCCGCAGCTCGGCGTCGCTCAGCTGACGGTGCGTCGTGCTGGCCGGGTGGATGATCAGGCTCTTCGCGTCGCCGACGTTCGCCAGGTGGGACCACAGGGTGACGCCGCGAATGAGGTCCTGCCCGCCGGCCCGGCCGCCGGCGCAGTCGAACGAGAACACCGCGCCGGCACCGCGCGGCAGGTACTTCGCCACGAGCGGTCGGTACTTGCTCGACGGCAGGCCTGGGTAGGTCACGTTCGACGCGAGCTCGTGCGACTCCAGGAATGCCGCGACCGCGAGCGCGTTGTCGACGTGGCGTTCCATCCGCAGTGACAGCGTTTCCAGCCCCTGGAGGAACAGGAACGCGTTCAGCGGCGCGAGCGCCGCTCCGAGGTCGCGCAGGGTCTCGGCCCGCAGCTTCATCAAATAGCCGTACATCCCGAACGTCTCGTGGAACCGCAGGCCGTGGTAGGCCGGTGACGGGTCGGCGACCACGGGAAACCGCCCGTTGGACCAGTTGAACGAGCCAGCCTCGACAACGACGCCGCCGATGCTGGTGCCGTGACCGCCGATGAACTTGGTCGCCGAGTGGACCACGATGTCGGCGCCCCATTCGATCGGGCGGCACAGGTATGGCGTCGCGAACGTGTTGTCCACGATCAGTGGCAGCTCATGCTCATGCGCGATCGACGCGAGCGTCTCGATGTCCAGCACGTTCCCGCCGGGGTTGCCGATCGTCTCGCCGAAGAACGCCTTTGTGTTAGCGCGGACCGCCTGCCGCCACGCGTCCAGGTCATCAGGATCGACCCACGTCAGCTCCACGCTCATCTTGCGAAACAGGTGCTTGAACTGGTTTACCGTCCCGCCGTAGAGCGCTGACGACGAGACGACATGGTCGCCGGGCTGCAGCAGCGTGAAGAGCGCAGCTGCCTGCGCGGCGATCCCGCTGGCGAACGCCACCGCGCCACAGCCGCCCTCCAGGCTCGCCACTCGCTCCTCGAATACCGCGACCGTCGGGTTCATAATGCGCGAGTACGTGTTCCCGTACTCCTGCAGATTGAAGTACGCAGCCGCCGATTCGGGGTCCTCGAAGACGTAGCTGGTCGTCTGGAAGATCGGAACCGCCCGTGCTCCCGTGTTCGGGTCGGGCCGCTGCCCAGCGTGCAGCTGCCGGGTCTCAAAGCCGAACGCCCTGGCTTCCTCAGCACGCGCCACCTTGTCAGTCACGAAGGCTCCTTCCCCGACGTCGCCCGCCGGGCCCACCTTCGGCCTGGCTGTGTTTGCTCAAAAACTGGCGGATGATGGGCGTCTGCCGCGCTTCCTCGAGCAGGAAGCAGTCGTGGCCATACGGCGCCTCGATCACGTGCAACTTGACCGGCTTGCCGAGAGAGCCGAGCGCTTCCTCGATCTCCCTCGAGGCCGATGGCGGGTACAGCCAGTCGGAGCTGAACGCGATCAACAGGGTCCGCGCCGAGACGCCGGCAAGTGCTTGTGTGAGCGATCCGCCGCCGTACTGCCGAGCGAGATCGAAATATGTCAGCGCGCGGGATGTGTACAGATAAGTGTTTGCATCGAAGCGCCGGACGAACGAGTCGGCCTGGTGCCGCAGGTAGCTCTCGACCTGGAACTCCGGCTCGCTGATCGTGTAGCGGATGTCATCAGCTTGCTGCAACCTGCGGCCGAACTTGTCGCTCAGCGCCTTCGCGGACAGATACGTGACGTGTCCGACCATCCGCGCCACACCCATGCCGGCGTCGGGCACCCGGCCCGTACCGTAGTAGTAGCCGCCCTGCCAGGCCGGGTCGCCCATGATCGCGTTGCGCGCAATTGCGTTCCAGGCCACGCCCTGGGGGTGCAGCGCGTGGGTGCTGGCGATCGCTACGACCGCATCGACCTGGTCAGGAAATAGGATCGCCCATTCGAACGCCTGCATCCCGCCGAGTGAGCCGCCCGCCACGGCGGCAAGCCGCTCGATTCCGAGCTCGGCCAGGAACGCGCGTTCGGTCCGCACCATGTCAGCGACCGTGATCACGGGGAAGTCAGGTCCGTATGGCCTGCCGGTCGCCGGGTCGATCGAGGTTGGGCCCGTCGTCCCGCGGCAGCCGCCCAGCAAGTTCGTAGAGACTACGAAGAAGCGGTCGGTGTCGAAGGCCTTGGCGGGGCCGATCATCCCGTCCCACCAGCCGAGCCCCTTGCCGACCGAGCCATCGCGATCCTCGGCGCCGAACCCGTCGCGGGTGCTCTCCTCGGGCGGGGCCTTCGCGAAGCCAGCCGCGTGGGCGTCGCCGCTCAGCGCATGGCACACCAGGATCACGTTGTCACGCCGGGCTGAGAGTTCGCCGTAGGTCTCGTACGCCACCCGGACCGAGGACAGGCTTTGCCCGCAGTCAAGCCGCACTGGCTCCGGGAGGTCGAGATACTGGGTTTCGACTGTGCCGACCGAACCGGCCGCTAGCGTCGAGGCTGGCTCCGCCATGCGGGCTATGTTAGCTTGCCCACGATAGTGTAATGTCAAGCATTCTTATAGGAATTCCAGGGTGGGCGAGAAGGGAGTCACGTCACATGACCACGGTCACCAACGGCGTCAACGTACAGGCACTGCTCGACGCGCGGGAGGTGCTCAAGGGCGCGCCCGAGGCCGCGCAGTTCACCTGGCGGGCATCCGCCAAATGGAACAACGGCGTGCACAGCACTATCAAGGTCCAGAGCTTCTTCGGCCTCGGGCAGGAGCAGAGCCACAAGGCAGAATCGGTGTTCGACGCCGACCACCCCGAGGTCTTCGCGGCTGAGGACAACGGCATCACGCCGATCGAGTACCTCATCGTCGGCCTGGCGAGCTGCCTCACCGCCGGCGTGGCCTCGGTCGCGGAGAATCGCGGAATTCAGTTGCGCTCGGTCGAGGCGACGGTCGAGGGTCATCATGACATCCGGGGCATCCTCGGCGCCGACAGTGACGTCCGCAACGGTTACAACGACATCAAGGTGACGTTCACCATCGACGCAGATGCCTCCAGGCAGGAGATCGAAGCCCTGGTCGCGCAGTCCCAGAAGCGCTCCGCGGTGTTCGACGCTCTCACCAACCCGACTAACGTCACCGTCGAGGTCGCCTGAGAGGCCGACCCATGGAGCGCGCCAGCGCGGTCGTCATCGGCGCGGGGCATGCGGGCCTGGCCGCAAGCCATTTCCTCAGCGAAAGGTCGATCGACCACGTCGTGCTTGAGCGCGGCGAGGTGGCGAACTCCTGGCGGCGTGAGCGCTGGGATTCCCTGCGGCTGCTCACGCCTAACTGGCAGAGCCGGCTTCCGGGCCATCGCTACGAGGGCCCGGAACCGGACGGATACATGACGTGCCGAGAAGTGACCGAGTTCATCGAGCACTTCGCCAAGGTATCGAACGCGCCGGTCCGCACCGGCGAGAACGTCACGTCGCTGCGACGCACCGGCGCCGGATACGGGGTGACGACGAGCCGTGGTGAGATCCGCTGCCGGGCCGTGGTCATCGCCAGCGGTGCGTGTAATGAGCCCGCGGTGCCGCAGTTCCGGGATGCCGTGCCGGCATCAGTCGAGCAGCTGACCCCGTTCGACTACCGTGAGCCCGCCCCGCTGCCCGACGGCGGCGTGCTCGTCGTCGGAGCGTCAGCAACCGGTGTGCAACTGGCCGCCGAACTGCAGCGCTCTGGCCGGCCCGTGACCCTCTCGGTCGGCGAGCACGTGCGGTTGCCGCGGACCTACCGGGGCAAAGACGTGCTGTGGTGGATGGACGCGTCAGGGGTGTGGGACCAGCGGTACGACGAGCTCGAGGACCTCACCAGGGCTCGGCGGCTGCCATCGCCGCAGCTTGTCGGCACTTCCGAGCGCGCCACGCTCGACCTCAACGCGCTCACCTCCATGGGCGTCGAACTGGTAGGCCGCTGGGCAGCCGTCCATGATGGCCGCGCGCTATTCTCCGGCGGACTGCGCAACGCGCTGTCACTCGCGGACCTCAAGATGTGCCGGCTGCTGGATACCTTCGACGAGTGGGCCGCGACCTACGGGCGTGACGACGAGATCGATCCACCCGAGCGGTTGGGGCCTACGCGCCTCCCCGAGTCGCCGCGGTTGCAGCTTGACCTGCGAGGTGGTGAGATCCGCACGGTCGTGTGGGCGACGGGTTTCCGGCCCGACTACGGGTGGCTGGAGGTGCCTGTCGTCGATGCGAAGGGCCAGCTTCGGCATGACGGCGGTGTGCTCGAGAGCCCGGGCCTGTACGCGCTCGGACTGCCCGTGATGCGGCGGCGCAAGTCGACGTTCATTTACGGTATCGAGGAGGATGCGCGCGACGTCATCGATCACCTCGCTCGCCACCTGGCCGGGCAATCGTCGTAGCGGCCGACCTTTCGCGTCAGCCTCATCCTTGACACGGCCCTCTGACCTGCTGTCCGGAAGGCGGGGGAACGGCCACGCGCGTGGCATGGTGAGTGAGCGCTTGCGGTTATGCGGCACGGTGCGGCCGCGATCGTCAGATTGTGAGGTCGGCCGCGACCTTATCTAGTAATCCTATGGGTAAGATAGATTATACTGCTGGCATGTACCGTCAAGGCTCGCAGGAGGACCGGGAACTGACCGTCGCGATCGTCGGCGGGGGGGCCAGCGGCACGCTGCTGGCGGTCCAGCTGCTGCGGCAAGCAGCCGACAGCCGGACTCCGCTGCACATCTGGCTGATTGACGAGCACGGCAGGCACGGCCGGGGTCAGGCATACGCCACACAGCACCCGGAGCACCTGCTGAACGCCATGGCGGGCAGAATGAGCGCGCTGCCCGGCGAGCCGCAGCACCTGGTGGCCTGGGCAAGCACGTCGGCCGCAAGGCCGGGTCAAGTCAGCGAAACAACGTTCCTGCCGCGCGGGGTTTACGGCCGCTATCTGCTCGAGACGCTGGCAGCCGCTCAGCGCGCGGCAGTGCCCTTTGGCCGACTCACGCGGATGACCTCGGCGGTTACCGCGATCCGCCCGCTGTCCCGCCGGAGGGGGGCGCGGCTGCACACCGGCCGTGGCCCGCTGGATGCAGACGTGGTCGGGCTGGCCACCGGCAATGTGCCGGCGGTGTTGCCGTTCGACGCTCCGGACACCGATGCGGTGATCACCGACCCCTGGCGGCCGACAGCGCTCGACCAGGTAACGAGTGGCAGTGGCAAATGCCGTGTGGTGATTGTCGGGACTGGCCTGACCATGGTCGACGTGGCCATCGCCATCACCGGCGCGCGACCAGGCAGCATCGTGCACGCCGTGTCCCGGCACGGCCTGCTGCCGCGCGTGCACCCCGGTCAGGCACAGGGCCCCAGGAGGTCGTTCTGGCTGCCTGTGTTCTCCCCGGAAAGCGGGCCCGTCCGGCTGACCGACCTGCTCTGGCAGGTCCGCCAGGAGATCTCGGCAAGCCCGGACAGCTGGCACCAGGTGATGGAGGGGCTGCGCCCCCACGTGCCTGATTTGTGGTCCCGGATGTCTGACGACGACAGACGGGCCTTCTTGCGCCACATCGCCCGGTACTGGGAAGTCCATCGGCACCTCATGCCGCCTGCCACGGCCGCGCGAATCACCGCCCTGCGGCAGACCGGACAGCTCGTGGTGCATCAGGGTCACGTACTCGCCGCGCACTATCGCGGAGGCCGGCTCACCGTGGTCGTCGACGCGACTGACAACCGCACCGAACTGGGCGCTGACTGGCTGATCAACGGTAGCGGCGGGACAACCGATATCACCGCCGCGGCCAGTCCCCTCCTGCGCGACCTGTTCAGCAGGCGCCTGGCACGACCCGATCCGCTGCGGCTCGGCATCGACACGAACTCCGCCGGCACCGTACTCGGGGCAGACGGTCGGCCGAGTACCTTCCTGCACGCGCTCGGTCCACCGCTGCGCGGGCTCTGGTATGAGACAACCGCGATCCCGGAGATACGCAATCAGGCGGCCGCACTCGCCGAGCACATCACCACGACCCTTGCGGCCAGCCGGAGCCCGGGCAGCGCAGCCTGAAGACTAGCTCTTATCAGGCGGCTGCATTCGGCACGGCGTGCGGCTGCAGCCTCCGGTACGCGCTGCCGTGGAAAACCAGCGGCATGACCGCGGTAGCTCCAAGATCGTGTACGCCGAGCAGCACGATGTCGTGGTCCCCGGCCGGAATCTCGCGCTCGACGCTGCAGTCAAACCAGGCGCTCGACTCCGGGAGCAGCACCGCACCGCGCGCGGTGGCCCGCCAGTCCAGTCCGGTGAACCGCTCGGAACCGGTAGCGCCGAGCTGCCGGCTGACCGCCTCCTGGTGATAGCCCAGCACGCTGATGCCGAGTCGCGCCGCCGTACGCAGCGCAGGCCAGGTGGTCGATTCATGGGCGATGCAGACTGACACGAGCGGCGGGTCCAGTGACACCGGCACGAACGAGCTGGCTGCCAGCCCGGTGGGCGCGCCACCAATAAGGGCGGCGACCGCCGCGACTCCGGTCGGGAATGCGGCGAATACTGCACGCAGCTCGGCCGGGCTCAAGGCAGCCTTCACGCCACGCCGTTCATGGTTGCCGCAACCTGCGCGCGGGCGCGGGAGAGCCAGGTGTCCAGCATGTCGCTGGTCTCAAACTCCGAGTCAAGCAGGAACAGCCCGGCGGTGGGACAGGTGGCACCGATCTCCACGAGGATCGGCTTGAGCAGGAGTTCCGGGGCGAGTGCGTGCCTGTAGTGCCCGCCCAGCATCACCGGTACTGCGGTCCCGGTCATCGAGCCTGCCTCGAACCGGTCGAGGAACAGCTTCAGCAGGCCGGTGTAGCTGCCCTTATACGTGGGGCTCGCGACCACCACCAGGTCAGCGGCCTGCACCTTCGCAACGAGCTCGGCCACCACGGGATCCGCCCAGTCGAGCAGGGCCGCACCCAGCTCGGTGAGATCGATGCTGAGGTCGGCAGGCCGCCCGGCGAGCCGTTCGGCGACCAGGTGTGCCGCCCGATAGGTCCGCGACTTCGGCTTGGGGTTACCCACCACGACAGCGACGGTCACCGCTCACTCCGATCTGCGGGCTTGGGCTGCGGCGGCGGCCGGTCACCGCCGACGCCACTCTTCGGCGAGCAGCTTGTAGGACCGGACCCGGTCCGCGTGGTCGTGCGTCATTGTCGTGACAATGAGCTCGTCCGCGGCGGTGGCGTCGCGCAGCTGCTCGAGCTTATCGGCGACCTGTTTCGGCGAGCCGACGAACTGAGTATCGACGCGGTCGGCCACCAGCGCCCGGTCTTCCGTGGTCCAGGCGTGCCGCCTGGCTTCGTCCGGCGTGGGGAACTCGATGGCGCCCGAACCGGACCGGATGCTGCGCACCCAGAGGCCGTAGCCGATCGCAAGCTCCCGCGCGGTGGCCTCGTCGTCGGCGACGACAACGTCTGCGGACACGCTCACATACGGCTGGTCGATGTCGCCCGGCTGGAAGCACGCCCGGTAACCCTCGACCGCCTCGAGCACCGTCGCCGGGCTGACGTGGTAGTTGGCGGCGAACCGCAGGCCGCGCTTCCCGGCTACCTCGGCGCTCTGGCCGCCACTGCTGCCCAGTATCCACACCTGGACCTGCGCGCATTCGCCCGGCACGACGTGCGCTTCCACCCCGTCAGGGGAGATGTAGGCGCCACGCAGCAGCGCCAGGATGTCATCGGTCTGCTCAGCGTAGTCCTGCGGCTCCGCGTTCGGCAGCTGCAGCAGTGTGCGCTGCAGCGCGAACCGCGGCGACCTTGCGACCCCCTCATACGAAAACGGGGCCGGGATAAGCAGTCCGTTCGGCGCCCGGCCGTCGACGACCCCGAAGACAGCGGGGTCTGCCCCTGCGCCGCGCTGCGGCGGCCTGCCACCGGAGCGGCCGAGACCGAGGTCGAGCCGTCCCGGGTGCAGGGCGTCGATCAGGCCGAATTCCTCTACCGTCGAGATCGCGGTGCGGTGACCCATCTGCACCGCGCCGGAGCCGAGCCTGATGCTCGAGGTCTCGGCCGCGGTCAGCGCGAGCACGACTGCGGGCGAGGTGCCGGCCACGCCGGGGTTGAGATGATGCTCGGCGAACCAGTACCGCGCATAGCCGAACTGCTCGGCACGCTGGGCGAGATCGATGCTGTTGCGCAGCGCGTCGGCCGCGGTCGAGCCGGACGGGATCGGGACCAAATCCAGGATCGCCAGCGGCGTGGTGGCCATGCTGTCCTGTTCCTCCTCAGCCGGTTGTAGTCAGGCCGACGGGAGCCGGCGCCGATTCGGCGTCCGTGCGTGCCGTGCCGCCGCCAGCAGCTTCGGTGCTGGCGGCCGCGCCGGGCGGCACGGCCGGGCCCCACGGCCACGGCGGGTCGGGCAGCTCGCCCCGCAGCACCGGTGCGATCTCCGCCTGGAACAGTTCGAGCGAATCGCGGTGCTGCGCCTTCGTCAGCCCGCCCGGCTCGGCGTGCAAGTGGAGCACGCTGTGCCCGAACTGGTCGTGGTAACGGTGCACCTTGTCGATCACCTGCTGCGGGCTGCCGATGAGCGCGGAGCTCCGCTCGACGAAGTCCTCGAGGGTCGGGAAGACCGGTGCCACGCCGAGTCGCCGCTGGAACGCCAGGTACCCGGCGAACACCGGCCGATAGGCGTCGATCGCCGCCTGCGTGGTCCGGGCGGCGTAATAGCCCGCGGTCCCGGCCCCGACGGCGAGGCGCGCCGGATCGTGCCCGTAGTGGACCCAGCGCTCCCGGTAGTACTGGACCAGTCCGGCGTACGGCCCGATGGGGTTGGTCACATTCGCCGAGAACAGGGGGTCACCGTAGCGTGCGGCTAGGTCGACCGACGCCTTGCTCGTCGCGCTGCCGTGCCAGACTCGGATCGGCTGCTGCAACGGGCGCGGCCACACCTCCGCGTCCTGCAGCGACGGCCTGAACCTCGGCGACGCCGTTACCCGCGGCTCCCGCCAGATCCGCCGGAACAGCTCGTAGCTCTCGGCGTTGCGGTCCCACTGGTCGGCCTCTGTCACGTGGAACAGCTCGCGCTGGGCGGCCCCGTTCCCCTTCCCGATGATGAGCTCAAGCCGGCCGCCGGACAGGTGGTCGAGTGTCGCGTAGTCCTCGTACGCCCGTACCGGGTCTAGCAAGCTCAGGGTCGTGACCGCGGTGAACAACCGGATGCGGGCCGTCAGCCCTGCGATGTGGCTGAGCACGACCGGCGGCGAGGAGGAGATGAACGGCCGCTCGTGCCGTTCCCCTACGCCGAAGCCGTCGAAGCCCAGCTCCTCCGCCAGCAGCGCGCTGTCGATCACCTCGCGGAACCGCTGGCTCGTCGTCGGCTGGCTGCCAGTCACCGGGTCGGGTGCGTGCACGATGAGCGTGATGAGCAGGAACCTCATGAAGCAGCCCTTGCTTCGGCCGCTGTAGGCCGCGCGCCGCTGATGCGGGGCCGCAGGCCCAGATGCTCCCGGAGCGTGGTGCCGGTGTACTCGGTGCGGAACACGCCGCGCTCCTGCAGCAGTGGCACGACCCGGTCGGCGAACTCGTCCAGCCCGCCGGGCGTGATGTACGGCACCAGGATGTACCCATCGCTGGCGTCTGCCTGTACATAATCGTTGATGGTCGCGGCGATCGAGTCCGGGGAGCCGACGAACGACTGACGCCCGGTGACCGCGATGATCAGCTCGCGGATCGAGAGGTGCTCTGCCTCCGCCTTGGCTCTCCACTCTCGCGAGACGGCGATCGGGTCTTTGTACATGCGCACGCTGGCCCGGCCGCGTGCGGTGACGTTCTCCCCCGGCAGCGGGTCGATCTCCGGCAGCGGCCCGTCTGGGTCATACGCCGAGAGATCCCGGTTCCAGAGTTGCTCAAGGAAAGCGATCGCGGTCGCCGGGCTGACCTGCTGCAGCCGGACTTCATGCGCCAGTTCGGCCGCCTCGGCGTCGCTGTCGGCCAGCACGAACGTCGCAGCCGGCAGGATCTTAAGGTCATCGGCCGAGCGCCCGTACTTCGCCAGCCGCCCCTTAACGTCGGCGTAGAACGCGCGCCCAGCGTCTAGGGTCGAGTGTCGGCTGAAGATCGCGTCGGCCTGCGCCGCGGCGAACTCGCGCCCCTCGTCAGAATCGCCGGCCTGGAAGATGACTGGGCCGCCCTGCGGACTGCGCGGCACGTCGAACCGCCCGGCGACGTCGAAGTGGCTGTCGCGGTGGTCGAATCGCCCCGCGTCATCGTCGCGCAGGAACAGCCCGGTCGCCGCGTCGGCGGCGATCTCGTCACCCCGCCAGGAGTCGAACAACTCGAATGCCGTCGCCAGGAACGTGCGCGCACGCTCGTACCGCTGCTCCGGTGGCAGGAAGCCGCCTCTTCGGAAGTTCTCGCCGGTGAAGGCGTCCCATGACGTCACGACGTTCCACCCTGCCCGGCCGCTGGACAGGTGGTCGAGCGAGGCGAACTGCCTGGCTACCTCGTACGGCTCGTTGAAGGTCGAGTTGATGGTGCCGGCCAGGCCCAGACGCTCGGTGACCGCCGCGAGCGCTGCCAAGATCGCGAAAGTGTCCGGCCGTCCGACCACGTCCAGGTCGTAGATCCGGCCATGCTGCTCCCGCAGCCGCAGCCCTTCGGCCAGGAACAGGAAGTCGAACTTCGCCCGCTCCGCCGTGCGTGCGAAGTGCGCGAACGAGCTGAACTCGATGTGGCTGCCGGCTCGCGGGTCGCTCCACACAGTCGTGTTGTTCACGCCGGGGAAGTGGGCCGCCAGGTGTACCTGCTTGACGGGCTTGGTCATCACACGCTCGCATAACGGTTGGCGGGGCGGGGCAGGCCGAGCAGGCCGCGTAGCGTTGACGCGCCATATCGTTCTGGGAACGCCCGTCGCAGGCGCAGCTCCGGCACGAGCGCTCGGGTGATCTGACTCAGATCATGTGGGATCGTCGCGGGCCGCAGCCGGAAGCCAGTGAGCCCTTCCTGGTGCCAGTCCTGGAGCAGGTCGGCGAGCCCGGTGGGCGTGCCGACGAAGCTGAGTGCGTCGCTGCTGTACTCATCGCCCGCGAGCTCGTCCAGCCTGGCCTTGCGCTCGGCCGCCTGGCCAGCCTCGTGGTCGAGGAAGACGAGCAGGTCGCCGAACACGTGCACGGTCTGCTCGGCCCGCCCAGCCGCGGCCTGCAGGCTGCGGATCTCGGCAACGATCGCGCGGGCCTGCGCGTTGTCGTGCGGTGTCACAAAGCCGATGTCGGCGCTCTCAGCGACGAGCTGGTAGGGCGCCGTGGCGTGTGCGAGCGCGGCCACAACTGGCTGGCCCTGCGGCGGCCGCGGGGTTATCGACGGCCCACGGACCGAGAACCAGCGGCCGGAGAAGTCGATGTAGTGCAGCTTGTCGCGGTCGACGAACCGCCCCGTCGCGACCTCGCGGATCTCGGCGTCGTCCTCCCAGGAATCCCACAGCCGCCTGAGCACCTCGACATAGTCGGCCGCTTCGGCGAACCTGTGCGCGGTGCCGTCGGCGCCTGACGGCGGTTCACGGCGGCCGAAGTGCGCGAACTCGTCGGGCCGTCCGGAAACCCGGACGCGGACGCCGGCCCGGCCGGAGCTGACCCAGTCGAGCGTCGCGATCGCCTTGGAGATATGGAACGGCTCGGTGTGCGTGACGATTACCGTGGGGATCAGGCCGACGTGGCTGGTCAGCGGCGCGACTCTGGCCGCGACGAGGACCGCGTCCAGCCGCCCGCGGACCTGGTCGGTGCGCCGATCCGGCTGACGGCGATCGGCCGACTGCAGGCTCAGCCCGTCTTCGATCGTGACCAGATCGAGCCCGCCGTGTTCCGCCTCGGTAACCAGATCGGTCCAGTAGGACGCCGAGAACAGCTCGGTTGGCCGCGCGTCCGGCTCCCGCCACGCCGCCGGGTGCCAGCCCGCCCCGTCGAGCGCCACCGCGAGGTGCAGTCGATCCGCTTCCGGATCCGTCATCTGTGCGTCCTGCCTTGGTGCTCGTCGTGCTGGGTGGGCCGGGATGCCCCCGCCCCGTAGCGTGCCGGCGTCGAACTGCCTGCCTGCAACCAAGGTGATCTTCCTACTATTCCGGTTAGGAAAGATTCTGCTGTGGGGCATAAGTCTATTTATTTAATCGGAATACTTGACTTCTATATCACACCGGGGCAGGTTGGGGGAAGGCAGCCCCACGCAGCGATGACGGAAGGTGCGCGACGCATGTCCCAGCTAGCCCCCAACGCGGTAGCCATTGCCCGCGCTGGACACTACGAGCACATCGAGGTGACCCAAGTCGGCGGCGTGATCGGAGCGATCGTCGGCGGCATCCGGGTCGGCGGTAACGTTGAGCCGGCGGCCTTCGCCGAGCTGCAGGCCGCGCTGCTCCGGCACCGGGTGGTATTCCTGCGCGATCAGCAGCACGCCGCCGATGCGGACCAGGTTGCGTTCGGCCGGCTGTTCGGCGAGATCACCAAGCCGCACCCGACGGTCACCGGCGACGGCGCGGCGATCCTGCCGATCGACTCCGAGCAGGGCAAGGCCAACAGCTGGCATACCGACGTGACATTCGTCGACCGAGTCCCAGCGATCAGCATCCTGCGGGCGATCACGCTGCCGCCCTACGGCGGCACCACCGTGTGGGCTAACACGGTCGAGGCCTACCGTCGGCTGCACCCGGCACTGCAGGCGATGGCCGCGCGGCTGCGCGCAGTGCACTCGAACTTGTACGACTACGCAGCGCAGCGCACCTTCAGCGGCGTCGACGTCAAGGAGCAGCGCTACCGGGAGGAGTTCCGGCACCTGGAGTTCGAGACCGAGCACCCGGTAGTCCGCGTTCACCCGGAGACCGGCGAGCCGTCGCTGCTGCTCGGGCACTTCGTCCGGTCTTTCGTCGGCCTTAGCACCGTCGACTCGGCCGACCTCTTCCAGTTGCTCCAGCGGCAGGTGACCAGGCTGGAGAACACGGTGCGATGGACCTGGCGGCACGGCGACATTGCGATCTGGGACAACCGCTCTACCCAGCACTATGCCGTCGCGGATTACGACGATCTGCCGAGGCTGCTGCATCGGATCACCATCGCCGGGCCCGTGCCCGTCGGACTCAGCGGCGACAGCAGCGTGCCGAGAAAGGGTGACGCCAGCTTCTACTCCTCGCTGGCTGCCGCCTGACGTCACGCAGCCTCGCAGCCGCCGCTCCACGTCTGCCTCGCCGCCCGCGCTCAGCACCGTCCCGGCGCTAGGTTGTCGCGCGCCCACGGGACTATCTGGTCGCCGTGCGGTCGCGGCACCGTTGTGCGTGTTACAGTGAGAAATCTCTATACAGTAGATTGGAATTATAGGAATGCATCTGGCTGCGCATGATCGTCTGGCAGTGGTGCCGCACGGATATCGCTGCGGGTCCGCGCCCAGCCCCACTGACTCCGCTGCCCTGCCTGGCCGTGCCTGGCCCGCGCTGGCCCAGAACGCAGGCCAGGGCAGCCCAGCCCTGATCAGCCCGGCTGGGCTCGGCGCACTCGCGCTCGCGACCGCGAGTGCGGAGCAGGTGTGGCGGCCGCTTGCCCGATTCAGCCGCGACAAGCGGTGGTTCAGCAGGCTGGCCCTGACCGACGACTACGAGATATGGCTGCTGACGTGGCTGCCCGGCCAGAGCACTGGCTTCCACGATCACGGGGACGCATCCGGTGCCTTCGCCGTCGCCCAGGGCGAGCTTCGCGAAACGCTCGGAGCACCGCGCGCTCGCCGCGTCCGGCACCGCACCGCCGCGCGAGGCTCGGTGACCCGTTTCGGAGGTCGGCACCTGCACGATGTGGGTAACGTGGCGGCGAAGCCCGCGGTCAGCGTGCATGCTTACTCGCCGCCGCTGTCGGCGATGCGTCGCTACGAAATGACGGCGGGGGGGCTCGAACTCGTCCGCACTGACCGCGCCGAGGTGGATTGGTGACCAGGCCACCGGGCTCGCGGACGATCGAGGAAGTGCTGGCCGGCGCGCGGGCGCGACTTTCCAGGCTGAGTCCTGGGCAGGCTCAGTGCGCCGTCACCGCCGGCGCGCTGCTGGTGGACATTCGCCCGCAGGCACAGCGGCTCGCCGAGGGCGAGATTCCTGGTGCCCTCATTGTCGAACGGAACGTCCTGGAGTGGCGGTTCGACCCCCATTCGGCTGCCCGGCTGCCAGCCGCCAGTTATGACCTCCAGATCGTCGTATTCTGCTCTGAGGGCTACACATCCAGCCTGGCCGCAGCTTCCCTGCTCGACCTCGGTCTGCGCCGGGCCACCGATATGGCCGGCGGGTTCCGAGCCTGGCGGGCCGCCGGCCTGCCGGTCATGACAAATCAGCAAGATCCATCTGCGTCCTATCGCCAGATGGGCGGGAGCAAACTCGGGCCGGGTGGCTGACCGCGCCGACTGGATAGCGGAGGCGAGAGCCAGGTGAGCGTCCGCGGATCGCCCCATCCGTTGGACCGTCCTGTCTTGGCGTCGCTCACGGGCCCCCACGCCGGCTTCGCAGAGCGCCGCGGCAACGCGCTGCGGTATCCCGCCAACGTCGCGCCATTCCTGGCTATCCCGGACGAGCCGACCGAGCAGGACTGGGCTGACCTTGCGGCGCTCGCCGGTCCCGGGGTGGTGGTTCTGATCACCGGACCAGCACTGCTGGCCCCGGCCGACTGGGAGATCGTGGCAGTCGGGGACGGCGTGCAGATGGTCGGGGTCGGCGTGGCCTCCGCGCCAGACGCGGAAGCCGTCCGGCTCACACCCGACGACGTGCCCGAAATGCTCGGCCTGGTCCGACGGAGCAGGCCGGGCCCGTTCCTGGCGCGGACGATCGAACTCGGGACCTATCTGGGCATCCGCCGTGACGGAACGCTGATCTCGATGGCGGGTGAGCGGTTGCACCCGCCGGGCTGGACGGAAATCAGCGCGGTTTGCACGGACCCGGCCTACCAAGGCCAGGGACTGGCCAGCAGGCTGGTCCGAGCCGTGGCCCACGGGATAAGGCGCCGGGATGAGACACCGTTCCTGCACGTGGCCGCCGCCAACGTCAACGCCATCCGCCTCTATGAGTCGCTCGGCTTTCGGCTGCGCCGCACCGCGATCTTTCAGGTCTTGCGGGTGCCCGGCACCGCGTCTGCATGAACGGGGCGCGGTGCTTCATCCGGGTTCAGTAAGCCCAGTCAGATGAGCCGCTCGAGCTCGCCAGGGTCAGGGCTCCTGGTTCCCGATCGCATGAGCCCAGCCCTCGGCAAAGCCCCGGTCGCCGCTGTCTGCCAGCGACTGCCCCGCTGTCTGCACGACGATGCGGAACAGGTCTGGACGCAATACCGCGATTGTCAGGGCGACCGGCCGAGGCTTCTCCAGGTCATCGAACCGGGTGGTCACCAGCGCCGCCGGCTGGCCGCCCGCTAGCCGCAGACGCCTTGCCAGCGAAGGCGGCGGCGGCTGCATCTCCAGATGCACGGACCCCGGCTTGCCGATCGCGGTGACAGCGCCAGTCTCATCCGATGCGGCGGCAAGGACCGAGATAGGCAGCAGAGCCATGCCGGCTGCGGTATCGCCGCCCTCGCGCGCGTCGAGGAACGGCGCTGCAATGTCGCGGACCAGGTACGTGGTGCAGATGGCGGCCGGCTCGCCGCCGGCCGTCCACTGCGTGCGGATGACGCCGACCTGGACCGCCGGCGGAACACGCAGTGCCCAGCCGATGTCCTCGGGAACCTCGCGCAGCGAGGCCTGGCGGCTCCGGCAGACGATCTGGCCGCCCATTGGGTCGGCCAGTGTGCCGAGCCCAGGCACGCCTTCAAGGGGAATCAGATACTCCGCCGGGCTCAGCCGGTATACCTGCCCATCTGGCAGGCGGCGGATGAGATGCCGGGCAGTCAGTTCGTCCAGCGCGACATCGACCTCGGCGGTGCTCACGTTGTAGCGCCGCGCCAGGGTAGTGTGCCTCGGCAGGCGCCAGCCCGGCTCATGGTTAACCAGCGCAGCGGCAATCCGGTCGGCGAGCACCTCAGTCGCCGACCGAGGGCGGGCCTGACTGCGGCCGCTCCGCCGCCAGGTACCGGTTCCCCGCTGGAACTCGGCAGAGCCGTCACTCACTCCGCGTGGCGCCGCGACCACGCCACGATCACTCGTCCTACGATAATGACCAGCAGCACGAAGACCAGCAGGAGCAGCCCGGCATCGTACGAGAGGATCTTGGCCCCCTCATCCGGCAGGTTGTAGAACGAGAACACGGGATAGGTCAGGAAGGCAATCGGCTGGCCGGTGAGCTGCAGGGTCGGGGTGAAATCGGACCAGCCCGCGGTGTACAGGAGCGGTGCGGTCTCCCCGACCGAGATCGCTGTGGCTACGAGCAGGCCGGTGACGATGCCGGGCAGCGCCGACTTGAACACGATCTTCCGCAGCGTCCAGGTCGGCGGAATGCCGAGTGCGTCCGCGCCCTCCCGGTAAGACGTAGGAACCTGCAGCAGCGAGGTCTCCGTCGCCTTGGTGATGTAGGGAATGACAATCACCGACAGCACGAGGACGGCGGGCATCAGCCCGTACTTCCAGCCCAGCCCGGTCACCGAGACCAGGACCAGGTAGCCGACGAGGCCGAGGACGATCGACGGTATGCCGGACAGGATCTCGTAGCCGCTGCGCAGAACCGTGCGCCGCCGACCGCTGGCGAACTCGGCCAGGTACAGCCCAGTGAGGATGCTGATCGTGCCGCCGATGATCAGCACTCCAAGGGTGATCAGGAGGGTGCCGAGAATTGCCTGCCTCAGCCCACCGGTTTCGCCGACGGTGTTCGTCGTGATCACGCTCCACTGCCAGTGCGGTATGGCGTGCACGAGTACGCCGCCGACCAGCCAGAGCGCCGGGCCGACCACGAGTGCGAGCGCGATGTAGCAGGCGATCCAGTACCACATGTTGGCGATCTTCCGGCCAGTCCGCACGGCCGGCCACTCGCCGTCGTCGGCAGCGCTCCTGACCCTCGCCCACCCGAGCTGCCAGGCAAAGGGAAG
>JASHSZ010000233.1 GCA_030040815.1 Streptosporangiaceae bacterium | reverse complement strand
CACGATGATGACCCGGTCGGCGTGCATTATCCGAATACCGCACGGATCTGGAACTACCAGCTTGGCGGCAAGGACAACTTCGCCATCGACCGCCAGGCATCCGATGCGGCCAACGCAATGGTCCGCGAACTCGGCGTGCCGGACGGCGTCTGAGGTCGGGTACGCACCGCTGATAGCGAAGGTACTCGTCGGGGTCGTCGTGGAGCCAGATGGCGTGAACGTGAGCACCGACTTCGACGCCCGCGACCCCTCGGATGCCATCCGTGCGGTCATACTGGCCGACCCTGGCGTGCAATCCGTCGAACTGGTCGGATCGCGGGCCGCCCGCACGCCGACGGAGCTATCGGATTGGGATTACCGCATCAGCTCGGCCGACCCCGCCGCGCTCGCCGAGCGGCTCCCGGCCCTGGCTGCGAAGCTCAGACCGCTGGCGCAACTGTGGGACCCGCTGGCGGCCAGCCCCGTTTACGTGATCATTCTTCCGGGTGCGGTGAAGGTTGATCTGTTCCCCGGCAGCCCGGCGACGCCGAGCAGACCGCGAACGCGGTCGGCCAGCCTCGATGACGTCGATGATCACTTCTGGGACTGGAATCTGTGGCTGGGCAGCAAGCGGCTGCGCGGCCAGGATGAACTGGTCGGTGCCGAGCTCATCAAGATGTGGGATCACCTGCTGCGGCTCCTCGGGGCGGCCGAGCCGCCTGCCACTCAGCAGCAGGCAGTCAGTGTCTACCTTGGACTGCGCCGGGGGCGAGAACTGCAGCTCGGCCACGCTGTCTCTCGCGATCTCGGCCATGCCGTGGTGGCACGACTGCGAGCCGCGGGCCTATTGCGAGAGGCGGTTTCGGGAAGCCGGAGCACCGGGGTGGCCTCGGGCCGCCTTGGGCTGGTCTGACGGAGGAGGTGCAGTTGCTCCATCGCTTGAGAAACCGGATGAGATGTCAGCTCTGGCTCCAGGCGCCCTCGGAAAGGATCAGCCACACGCCTATCTGGCCAAGTGGCAGGCTCGACAGACGGTCGCGGATCAGATCTGCTCGCCGCTGCTTGTCCTGCGCGCGGTGGTCGAACAGCTTGGTTCTGACCTCGATCACGATGTCGAGGCCGCCCACATCCAGGTGGGACTTCGCCCGGAACCGGATCTCTATATCACCTAGTTCCGGTGGCCCGATCCAGGGTTCCTCCGGGCAGTCGACCGCCTCGCAGACGAGGTCGGGCAGCATCTCAGCAAGGCGTTGAAGAACCTCCTCGCCCACTCTCGCGTCGTAGGTCACGTCAATCAGCGGCATGCCACTAGTCTCGCGGCCCTTCGACACCTGGTGCACGGCTAGATAGCGAACGCTGACAGACGAATGTTGTCGGCGAGGTCGCTCGCCGACGGGCGGCTGGTCCAGTGTGGTGGAAGCCGACCTGCGAGCCTTTCGGCTGCCGCGGCGGGCCTTCCTGGTCGTGGCCAGCCCGCCCTTCTCGCTCCCCATAGCACTTTTCGCCATAAACTCGTGCCAACCACGGGAACCCGCATGGCGGTCGTCGAACCCGGCGGCAAGTGATGCAGCGCTGGCGCACGGGTATGCCAGCAGAAGTTGGGTCCACAGCAAGCAATGACTGGGATCGAGGTCCTACCATGGCGACCGCAAAACCGACCTGGCAGCCTCACGAAGAACATGGGGCTGTCACGACCCGAAGCCCTCTACCGGACACGGTGTTCGCGTTCCCGAGGCAGCGGAAAGAGCCGCTCACGGATGCTGCGCATGTCAGGAACGCGGTGGCGCGCTTCGATCAGGTTATCGATGTCTCCGATGCCGACCGCGCCGTGGCCTTCGCGAATATCGAGAAGGCGGCGGGCTACTACGACGTGGATCTTTCCGAGACCAACTGGCATCAGCTCGGTGTCCATCCCCAGCCGAACCGCGAAGCGAGTGCGAGAAAGGGCGCGGATACGCGCGTGCGCACTGGAGAAGCGGAGCAGGCTGCACGCAAGGGCGCCGCGACCCGGGAACGGCTCGGGATTTCTGAGGAAGCCGCCAAGAAGGCCGCGGAAACCCGCCGGCGCGAGCGGGACGAGAAAGAGGGCTACTGAGTACGTCAGCCTCAGCTGTGCCGTTTTACCCCAGCAACACTTCGTGATCACGTAACTGCCGGGGCTCGGTAGTGGCGGGCTCGGAGGTCACCGGCCTTAGCGCGGCGTAGGACCCGACCCGAGACGTTTCCGCATGCCCGGCGTCGGCGCCTGGCGACCTGCACGCGTGAAACGATGAGGCCATGCGCGCTAGGGAATTCCGCGTCAGGGTTACTGCAGATGCTCGCGGCCACGCCGTCATCGCCGTTCCGTTTGACCCGGACCAAGGCGTGGGGTAGCCACCGCGAGTCCGCGTGGCTGAGATGTGACCAGCGGAGGTGCGAATCTCACGCGAGGAAGCCGTACTGATCGGCGCGGCGCTGCTGGGCGTGGCTGTCGTGTCCGCGCGCCCGGTCTCGGCGTTCGCCGGAAATCAGGTCCTCGAGCTGCAGCTTCCCGACCGCGTGGTCTATCTCAAGATCGCCCGGAACGCCGACGCGCGCACGATCACCGGGCGCGAGGTCGCCGTGCTTGAGTATGTCCGCCGACGCGGCGTGCCGGTACCGGCGGTCGAGGCCTACGACCCCACCGGCGAGGTAGCGGGCGTGCCGTGCGCGATCCTGGCCAACGTTGGCGGCGATCCGCTCATCGGAACCGAGGCGGTGTTCCGCCAGGTCGGTGTCCACCTGCGCCGCCTACATGAGCTCAGCGCGACCGGCTTCGGTGAGGTCAGCGCGGGCGACGACGTGGTCGGCGACAACCCGTCATGGCGGCAGACCCTGGAGCGGGCGGCCATGGCGTTACCGCCCGCGGTCGACTTGGGGCTGGTCGATGCGGAGCTGCTCGCGCGAGCGAAGAATGCGATCGATCGATTCGCCCCCGTCCTCGACCGCTTCGACCACCCGCGCCTCATCCATGGCGACTTCTGCCCGCGGCATGTGTACGCGAACGAGTCCAGCATTACCGGAATCATCGACTGGGGCGACGCGATGGCCGGCGACCCGGCGTTTGACTTCGGCCGCCTGCTCCATGCGGGCGTCCGCGTCAGCGGCATCGAGCGCGGCAGGTCACTCGTGGCCGCCGTGCTGTCGTCGTACGGTGACTCCCCATGGCTCACCGGCCCGCGGGACGCGGGACTGCTGTTCTACGCCGCGATGTTCGCGCTGTCGGCGATGGAGGCCGAGTTCTCCAGCGGTGCGCCGTCGCCGACGTTCTGGGCCGCGAACGCCGCAGCGCTGAGGACGATCCTCGACGCGCTCGACACCGAGACCGGCGTGCGGTCAGCGCGCGCTTAACAACGTGCAATGCGGGCGGTCAGAATCCTGCAATCCCGCACCCCGGCCATCCTCGGCGCGTGCACGATCGATACCGGAACGACGCCGATTGCGGCAGTCGCCCGGCTCAGCCGGTCACCGGCGGCGACGCCTGTACTCGGGCATGGCCGGGCCGCGGCCGGTGAAGTGGAACGCCAGCAGCGCGAGCCCCACGAAGGTCAGGGCCAGCGGCGAGAACACCGCGCTCGTCGCGATTCCGGCGGCGGTGATGATGAACGCGATGGCGAACAGGACCGCCGCGATGATAGCGAACATGGATGGGCTCTCCTCGGGTCACGGATACGGGCCCGGCGGCCCGACGCCGCACAGCTACCCGGCGGCGCCGTTTCCACTCGCCCACGCGGCAGCACTCTCGCCGTGTCCCGCAAGCAGGCCGAACCACGTCAGGACCGAGCGCTTATAGCCGTCAGGCATGTTCAGCGCCGCAACCTCGGCCCCGCTAAACAGCTCGGCGCAGCTGTGCTCCGGACTGACGACCGGCGGCCCGTCGCTGGCAACGTGACAGCCGTAGGTCACGATGACAACGTCCTTGCCCTCGCCGATGTGGTACTGCCAGCAGTCGAGGATCGGGCCGGTGATCACGCGCCAGCCGACTTCCTCGCCGATCTCCCTGGCTACGCAGGCGCGCGGATCCTCGGCGAGCTCGAGCTTGCCGCCTGGCAGCTCCCATTCGTCGCGCTCGTTCTTCAGGAGCAGGACACCGCCTGCCCGCACGACGACCCCCTTCACCGAGACCGGGAATGCGTGCGCGCCGCTCACGTGCCCACGGTATCCCGCACCCGGCCGGGCACGAAGGCCGGCCGGATCGCCCCGCCGATCCGGCCGGCCGGCGTGCCGCGCTCACCCACGCAGCCGAGCGGCCGCGTCGCGCAGCGCCTCGTCCATTGCGATCGGCGTGAGGCCGAAGGCTTCGGTGGTGCCGGTGGTGTCGATGACGAACGGCCGGGTGAACTGGTAGCGCGTGGTCCGCAGCTCCTTGATCAGCGGCGAGAACAGCCCGCTGGTCCACATGACCGGATACGGGATCGGCGTCACCCGCGCCCTTGGCGCGCCGTTGACCTGGGCGAACCTGGTCGCGAGCTGCCGGACCGTCAGTGGGTGGTTGGTCGGGACGAACCACACCTGACCGTAAGCCCGCTCGTCGGCCGCGACCGTGACCAGAGTGCGTGCGCAGTCGTGGATGGACGTCCAGCTGTGCGGCACGTCCAGTGGCCCAGGCGCGTAGGCACGCTTGCCGGCCAGCACCGCCTTCCCGATGACCGTGGACAGGATCGAGTTCGCCTCGATGTAGTCGCTGCCCCGCACCTCCACTGCCTGGATGCGGCCAGCTTGGTGGGCAGCCAGCACGTCGTTCCACATCTCGGCCCGCAACCGGAGCTTCGGATGCGTCGCGGCGATCGGCAGCTGAGGCGTCATGGGCCCGTCCACGGGCCCGTAGCCGTACAGGTTGCTCATGGCCGCATACACCGCGCCGGTGCGCTCGGTCGCCGTCAGGAACGCGGCCGCCAGCGGTGGCCAATCGGTGAACCACTGGTGATAGAGGGGGCTCGCGCAGTTGTACAGCGTGGCTGCGCCCGCGGTTATCTCGGTCAGCCGCGCGGCGTCAGTGGCGTCCGCGGCGATCCGCTCGATGGCCGAGTGCTGCGGTCCGCTCCCGTGCCGGGTCACGATGCGAACCTGCTCGCCGCGCTCGGCGAGCAGCAGTGCGGTGGCGGACCCGACCGCACCGGCTCCTATGACGACGTGCTTAGCCATGGCCTGGCTCCCTGTCTGGGCTTGCGCACCCTGTCTGGCTTGCGTGGCGGCTGTGTCAGCGCTGGTGCACTCTTTTGAGATCATTGCTCTCATTGACGATCACCAGTCTGGCACACATTTCCGCATAGTGCAAGAGCAGTGCTCTCGGATGTGTGCGATAATCTCGGTATGCCTGCCGCATCCATCCGGGCCCGCGTCCGCGCCGAGATGATCACCGAGATCAAGGCCGTGGCCCGCCA
>JASHSZ010000232.1 GCA_030040815.1 Streptosporangiaceae bacterium | reverse complement strand
GCTGGTAGGTGCTCGCAGGTCAGCATGGCATAACCGAACGAAACACTGAGCCGTTGGGAATGCCGGCCAGCGGACGAGAAGCTGGCGCATGTACATTTCCGCTGGTAGAGCAAGCGGTCTGCAGACCGCTCACTCCGCCCGGCGGCGTCTCCGGGACAAGATCGTTAATCGCATCGCTGACCTGCGGATACTACGGTCTGTGAGCAGTGGCAGGTGTTGGGTTCGAACCAACGTAGGCTGAGCCGACGGTTTTACAGACCGCTCCCTTTGGCCACTCGGGCAACCTGCCGTTGGCCGCCCCGCAGGACGGCTTTGTGCAGGATAGCGGAACCACTCAGGTAGGTCACATCGGCCGGTCGCCAGGCGCTGACACGCCTGGACTCTAGCCGCTGCCCCGGCCGGTCACGACCATCTCGTGCCAGACGCCGCCGTTGAGGTCGAGGTTGTTGCCGCGTGCCTGGCCCGGCCCAGTATCGGCGATGTAGGTGTACAGCGGATGGCCGTTGTAGGTCTCCTGGAGCGATCCGCCTGGCCGCTGAATCGTGGCCAGCCGACCGGTGACGCCGGGACCTGCGGTCAGCGGCCCCGTGACCGGCGGCCAGTAGGCCGCGCACGAGCCGGTGCACGCGGAGCGTGTGCTCGTATCGGGACCGAACCAGTACAAAGTTCGCCCGGCCGCGTTGGTCAGGACGGTTACCCCGCCGATGGTGGTCGTCCGCAGCTCGCCACCGGATGCCGCGTGGCTGGCTGCCGCACTGCTTGAGCCGCTCGACCCGCCGGCGCCAGCCAGCACGCCGCTCAGCAGCCCGAGCGCCACCAGCGCGACGCCAGCAGCGCCCAGCCCGGCCACGACGCCGCTGACCCCGGTCGCCGCCCGGGCTGCCCATCGGTTGCGGTCTGCTAGCGACGTGCGCGCCGCATGCGACCCGCGCGATTGCGGTTCAGCCGTCGGGGTCGCCGCAAGCACACCGAGTGCGGCGAACGCCGCCACCTCCACCACTCCGGCTACGATGCCCGCGGTGGTGCGCACCTCCCGGAACCCGAACAACCCGAACTGCACGCTGAGCAGGTACCCGCCGAGCGTTGCCAGCGCGAACGCCGCGCCCACAGCGGCAGCCAGCCTGCTGCCGGTCGCCAGCACGAGCAGGCCGGCGGCGAAGCCGACGATCACCTGCAAGAGGAACAACCAGCCGATTGTCGGGATTGTTCGGTAGCCGGTCAGGTAGAGGTCCAGGTGAATGGCCGCAGTTGCGATCAGCAGTCCTGCCCCGGTCACCCGCAGGAGCAGTCGCGAACTCGGCTGCAGCCTCGACTCTGTCTTCGTCACGTCGACAGTCATCATGACAGTTACCACGGCAGGCGCGCGCCACAGGTTCACCAACTGTCCGTGCACCGGTCCCAGCGCGCCGAGTCCGGCATGGGAGGCTGGGACCAGCCGCGGGTACCGCTGCCCAGCAAAGGAGACGCGACATGACGGACGTCCCGCCGCTCCGTGATCGCAAGGCCTGGCAGGCGCTGGAGCGCCACCACGGCGAGATCAGCAAACTGCACCTGCGCGACCTGTTCGCTGCCGATCCCGGTCGCGGCGAGCGGCTGACCGAAGAGCACGTCGGCATCTACTTCGACTACTCCAAGAACCGCGTCACCGACGACACCATCCGGCTACTGGTGGAGCTAGCCGAGGAGTCCGGCGTGGCGCAGCGCCGGGACGCGATGTTCCGGGGTGAGCACATCAACGTCTCCGAGGACCGCGCCGTCCTGCACGTCGCGCTGCGCATGCCCAAGACCGCGACACTGGTCGTGGACGGCCAGGATGTCGTCCGCGAGGTGCACGAGGTCCTCGACCGGATGCGCAGCTTCTCCGACAAGGTCCGATCAGGTGACTGGAAGGGCCATACCGGCAAGCGCATCCGCAACGTGATCAACATCGGCATCGGCGGCTCTGACCTCGGCCCGGTGATGGCCTACGAGGCGCTTCGCTACTTCTCCGACCGCAACCTGACCTTCAGGTTCGTGTCCAACGTTGACTCGACCGACTTCGTCGAGGCCACCCGCGACCTGCACGCGGACGAAACCCTCTTCATCATCTCCTCTAAGACATTCGGCACGCTGGAGACGCTGACCAACGCAACCTCGGCCCGGAATTGGGTACTCGGTCAGCTCGGTGGCGACGAGACGGCCATCGCGAAGCACTTTGTCGCCGTCTCCACCAACGCGCAGAAGGTCGCGGCGTTCGGCATCGATACCGCCAACATGTTCGGCTTCTGGGACTGGGTCGGCGGGCGCTACTCGATGGACTCGGCCATCGGGCTGTCCACCATGATCGCAATCGGCCCGGATAACTTCGAGCGGATGCTGGAAGGCTTCCGCCTGATGGACGAGCACTTCCGCACCCACCCGCTGGCGCACAACCTGCCCGTCCTGCACGGCCTGCTGTGCGTCTGGTACAACGGCTTCTTCGACGCGCAGACGTGGGGCGTGATGCCCTACGACCAGTACCTCAAGCGGTTCCCCGCCTACCTGCAGCAGCTCACCATGGAGTCCAACGGCAAGAGCGTGACACTCACCGGGCAGCCGGTGGACTACCAGACCGGTGCGGTGTTCTGGGGCGAGCCGGGCACCAACGGTCAGCACAGCTTCTACCAGCTCCTTCATCAGGGAACGAAGCTGATTCCGGTCGATCTCATTGGTTTCGCGCAGTCGCTCAACCCGCTCCGCGACCACCACGAGCTGCTGTCGTCGAACGTGTTCGCCCAGGCCCAGGCGCTCGCCTTCGGCAAGACCGAGGCGGAAGTGAGGGCCGAGGGCACGCCTGAGCGCGTGGTCCCGCACCGGGTCATGCCCGGCAACCGGCCGACCAACGTGCTGCTCACCAGCAAACTCGACCCATCGACGCTCGGCTCGCTGGTCGCGCTCTACGAGCACAGCGTGTTTACCCAGGGCGCGATCTGGCAGATTGACTCCTTCGACCAGTGGGGAGTCGAGCTAGGGAAGGCACTGGCCAGTCAGATAGCGCCCGAGCTCGAGGCCGACGCGGAGCCGCCGCTCCGCCATGACTCCTCGACCAATGCCCTGATCCGGCGCTACCGGGACCTCAAGACCACTCACTAACTACGCCGTTCCCATAAAAAGAACGGAAAGGTGCAGCGATGCCAACAGATAAGCCAATGCAGCTAGGAATGATCGGGCTCGGCCGGATGGGCGCTAACCTTGTGCGCCGCCTGATGCAGGACGGTCACCACTGCGTCGCCTTCGACCGCAATCCGGATGTCGTGAAGCAGCTGGAGTCCGAGGGCGCGATCGGAGCGAACACCCTCGAGGACCTCGTCAGCAAGCTCGGGCAGCCGCGGGCAGTCTGGATCATGGTGCCCGCCAGCGTCGTGCAGGCGACGATCGAGGGCCTGAAGCCCCTGCTCGCACGGGGCGACATCATCATCGACGGCGGCAACTCTTACTACCGGGACGACATGGAACGCGCGGCCGAGCTAAAACCGACCGGCATCCACTACGTCGACTGCGGCACCAGCGGCGGCGTCTGGGGGCTTGAGCGCGGCTACTGCCTGATGATCGGCGGTGAGGACGAGCAGGTGGCGTACCTCGACCCGATCTTCAAGACCATCGCGCCGGGTGAGGGCAGCGCCGAGCCGACGCCGGGCCGCAGCCTCGCTGACAGCACCGCGCCACACGGCTACCTGCACTGCGGCCCGAATGGTGCCGGGCACTTCGTCAAGATGGTGCACAACGGCATCGAGTACGGCATGATGGCCGCGATCGCCGAAGGCCTGTCGATCATCAAGCACGCAGATGTCGGCCTGGTCGGCCAGCAGGCAGCCGACGCGGAGACCGCGCCGCTGCGTGATCCGGACGCCTACAAGTACCAGATCGACGTCGGCGAGGTTGCCGAGGTGTGGCGGCGCGGCTCGGTCATCAGCTCGTGGCTGATCGACCTCACGGCGGCTGCCTTCGCCAAGTCGCCCCACCTGGACGAATATGAGGGCCGAGTGTCGGACTCGGGCGAGGGCCGCTGGACTGTCATGGCCGCCATCGAGGAAGGCGTGCCCGCCTCCATCATCACAGAGGCGCTGTACGAGCGGTTTGAATCCCGCGGCCTGGGAGACTTCGCCGACAAGATCCTGTCCGCCATGCGCTCGGGGTTCGGCGGGCACGCGGAGAAGAAGGACTGACGGGTGGAGCACGAGCTAGAGGTCGCAGCCGACGCCGACGCGGTAGCCAGCCAGGGCGCGGCGTACGTCGCGATGCGAGCGCGGGCGACGGTCGCCGAGCACGGCCGGTTCACGTTCGCGGTCAGCGGCGGGCACACGCCGTGGGCCATGTTCGCGGCCTTGGCCAAGGAGGACATGCCGTGGCCGGACGTGGAGCTGTTCCAGGTAGACGAGCGAGTGGCGCCGGACGGTGACCCTGACCGCAACCTCACCCACCTACAGGACAGCCTCGGCGACGCGCCCGCGCTGGTACACGCCATGCCGGTGACCGACGCCGACCTGGATTCCGCGGCGGCTGCCTACGCCACGGCGCTGCCCCAGCGGTTCGACCTCGTGCACCTCGGGCTCGGCCCGGATGGCCACACCGCATCACTCGTGCCCGGCGATCCGGTGCTCGCGGTCCAAGACCGGCTGGTGGCGGTTACCCAGCCGTACCAGGACCACCGCCGGATGACGCTCACCTATCCCGCGCTGGCGCGAGCGGACCAGTTGCTGTGGCTGATCACGGGTGCCGACAAGCGCAACGCGCTGGCACGGCTGCTCGCCGGAGACGACTCGATACCCGCGGGTCGCGTGCGGGCCGCCCGTTCCCTGATACTCGCTGACCGCGCCGCCGCTCGGGAGGAATGAGGACACCATGACTGCAGCCCCCGCTGGTCGCACTGCTGGCCAGGCAGGTTCCGTTCCCGCCGGTCGCAGACCGGACGATCACGTGATCGTGATGTTCGGCGCCACCGGCGACCTGGCCAAGCGCAAGCTGCTGCCGGGGCTGTTCCACCTGGCTGCGGCCGGGCTGCTGCCGCGCAAGTACCGCGTCATCGGCACCTCACCCGCAGCGTTCGCGATCAGCACGGACGAATTCCGCGAGCACGCCAGGCAGGCCTGCCAGGACTTCTGCATCACCAAACCGGACAGGGAGGGCGACCAGTGGGCCGAATTCGCGCCGCACCTGTCGTTCGCGCCCAGCGATCCCGGTGACTATGGCGCGCTGGTGGACGAGGTCGGCCGAGCCGAGAAGGAGATCGGCGGCGCGGTGCGACGGCTGTTCCACCTCGCCATCCCGCCAGACGCGTTTACCTCCGTGGTAGAGAACCTGGGTGACTCGGGCCTGGCTACCGACTTGTCGCGGGTCATCATCGAGAAGCCCTTCGGGACGGACCTCAAGTCGGCGGTCGCGCTGACCGATGCCGTGCACTCGGTCTTCAACGAGTCGCAGATCTTCCGCATCGATCACTTCCTGGGCAAGGAGTCGGTCGACAACATCCTGGCGTTCCGGTTCGCGAATGGCATCTTCGAGCCATCGTGGAATCGCTCGCACATCGCCTACGTGCAGATCGATGTGCCGGAGACGCTGTCGATCGAGGGCCGCGCCAACTTCTACGACCAGACCGGCGCCTACCGCGACATGGTCGTGACGCACCTGTTCCAGGTGCTTGGGTTCGTCGCGATGGAACCACCGACCAGCCTGTCGGCCCAGCAGCTACGGGCCGAGAAGCTGAAGGTGTATGAGTCGTTGCGGCCCATCGACGTCCGGCACGTGGTCCGCGGTCAGTATGAGGGCTATCGGCAGGAGAAGGGAGTCGCGCCCGACTCGCAGACCGAAACCATGGTCGCGGTGCGGGCGGAGGTCGACAACTGGCGGTGGAAGGGCGTGCCGTTCTTCCTCCGGTCCGGCAAGAGTATGGGAGCCGGACGCCAGGTCATCACGCTCGGCTTCCACGAGCCGCCGATGCGGATGTTCAAGACCCACCGCAAGGACGTGCCAGATGGCCGGCGCAACGAGATCATCATCGACTTCGCTGACCCCGGCTCGATCACCACGAAGTTCCTGGCCAAGGAGCCGGGTGCGGAGATGACGCTGGGCAGCGAGCAGATGCTGTTCACGTACGCAAACTCCTTCGCCGAGGCCATGGCGCTCGAGGGCTACGAGCGGCTGATCCTCGACGCGATGCTCGGTGATCAGGCCCTGTTCACCTCCTCGGACGGCATCCTTCGGCTGTGGGAGATCTCCGAGCCGCTGCTCACCAACCCGCCGCCGGTGGAGTCGTACGCACCGGGCTCGTGGGGACCGGGCTCGGTGGGCAAGCTCATCGAGCCGTTTCACTGGCATCTGCCGTAGTTGGGCTTACCGCCCGTCACACCTGAGGGGGGCTGATGGCACTCGGTTACGACAAACCGCTCTTCTTGATGGCATTCGATCACCGCGGGTCGTTCGAGCATGACCTGTTCGGCGCAACCGCGCCGGTCTCTGCGCAGGTGCGCAACGGGATCATCGCCGTCAAAGAGATCATCTTCGAAGCGCACGTACGGGCGGTGGCCGAGGGCGCGCCGAGGGACATCTGCGGCGTCCTGGTGGACGAGGAATTCGGGACTGGCGTTGCCCGGCGCGCGAAAGCCGACCACGTCCCGCTCGCGATGCCAGTCGAGAAGTCCGGCCAGCAGGAGTTCGAGTTCCAGTATGGCGACGACTTCGGCGCCCACATCGAGGCGTTCGACCCGTCCTTCGCCAAGGTGCTCGTCCGCTACAACCCAGACGGCGACGCTGACCTCAACCAGCGGCAGACCAAGCGGCTCGCTCTGCTGAGCCAGTGGCTGCGCGACCGCAACCGCAAGTTCCTCTTCGAGCTGCTGGTGCCGGCCACGAAGGACCAGCTTGACCGGTTCGGCGGTGACCAGCGCGCGTACGACCGGGAACTGCGCCCCGACCTGGTGGTGGCGACCATCGCGGCGCTGCAGCGCGGCGGTGTGGAGCCGGACATTTGGAAGATCGAGGGCCTCGATACGAGAGAGGCATGCGAGCACGTTGTGGCACAGGCCCAGGTCGATTGGCGGGGCGATGTGAAGTGCATCGTGCTGGGCCGCGGTGCGGACGAGCAGCAGGTCATCGAGTGGGTGAAGATCGGGGCCGCGGTGGACGGCTTCGACGGATTCGCCGTTGGCCGGACGCTATGGGAGGA
>JASHSZ010000231.1 GCA_030040815.1 Streptosporangiaceae bacterium | reverse complement strand
CCAGCCGCTTGGTCAGTAGCGCCTGGCCGAGCACGTTGTTGATCTTGTGCGAGCCCGTGTGGCACATGTCCTCGCGCTTGAGGAAGATCCGTCCGCCGCCGGCCTCCGCGGCAAACCGGGGCACCTCGGTGAGCAGCGTCGGGCGTCCAGCGTAGTCACGCAGCAGGGCCGCCAGTTCAGCCTGGAATGCCTGGTCGGCTTTCGCCGCCGCGTACTCGGCGGTCAGCTCGTCCAGCGCCGACATCAGCGCCTCCGGCGACACCCGGCCGCCGAATCTGCCGAAGTATCCGTGCGCATCCGGGACTGCCGAGCCGGACCCTGCCCACACTGTGCCCGATCGCTGGCCGGCCACAGTCTGGGCAGGGTCCGGTGGGGCCGTCATGCCTGGCCCTCGTCCGCCTCGCCGGATCGGGACCGGCGGCCGCGACCCGAGCGGAGCGCCGGATGCAGGCCCGCCGTCACCAGGTCGGCGACCGCGCTCTTCGGGTCCTTCCCGGTCACCAGGCTCTCGCCCACCAGTACGGCGTCGGCGCCGGCCGCCGCGTAGGCCAGCAGGTCATGTGGGCCCCGGACGCCGGACTCGGCGACCTTGACCACGCCGCGCGGAACCCGCGGCGCGAGCCGGGCGAATACCGTCCGGTCAACCTCGAGTGTGGCCAGGTTCCGCGCGTTTATGCCCAGGACGGTCGCGCCGGCGTCGATTGCGCGGTCAAGCTCCTCTTCCGTGTGCACCTCGACCAGCGGGACCAGATTTATCGAGGCGGCCCGCTCCACCAGCGACACCAGCGCATTCTGCTCCAGTGCGGCAACGATGAGCAGGACGAGGTCGGCTCCGTAAGCCCGGGCCTCCCAGAGCTGGTAGGAGCTGACGATGAAGTCTTTGCGCAGCACAGGTACGGCGACCGCGTCCCTGACGGCGGCGAGGTCGGCCACGCTGCCGCCGAACTTACGCCGCTCGGTCAGCACGCTGATGATGGCGGCGCCGCCAGCCTCGTAGTCGACCGCCAGCGACGCCGGGTCGGCGATCGCGGCGAGTGCGCCCTTCGACGGGCTCGCCCGCTTGACCTCTGCGATGACGGAGACCTCGGGTCCGGCGAAGGCGGCCATCACGTCCCTGGGCGATGCTGCCCTGGTTGCCAGTTCCTTCAGCCGCTCCAGCGGGGTCTCCTGCTGGCGGGCGACGAGGTCGGCACGCACTCCGTCGAGGATGTCGTCGAGCACGCTCACGCGAATCTGCCGTCCCCTCGGGTGGGATGCCTTGCCTCAAAAATCGTAGCGATGGCGCCCCCCGGCGGCTGGCCGCCCCCTGCCCTGCCCTGGCCAGCGCTGCCCTGGCCGATGCTCCGCGCAGGCGTCACGGGCTTGCCACGCTTGCCTCGAGTTCGATCGCTTCGTCGGCATGCCCGAGATCATCTCCGGCAGACTCGGGCTCACCGGGCGTGGTGGCGAATGCGCTGGATACCGCTGGATGCAGGAGTGTGCCCAGGGTAATGATGGCCAGCAGGGTGCCGCCCAGATAGCCGGCGTACGCGAACCGGAACAGCCCGACCGCCGCCAGGACGGATTCCACGGTGATCGCGGTCAGCCAGGTGCCGTGGCCGCCTGAGCGGAGCAGCGCGGCCAGGCCGCACAGGGCCAGCGCCACGCCGATGGTCAGCAACAGCCAGGGCAGATTTCGCCTGCTGTAGCCGACGCCGATGGCGGCGCACGCGCCGGCTTGAGCTAGCAGCAGCCTGGCGACGAGGCTGACGGCTTCTTGCGGCGCCGGCCGGACTGCTCGGCGGGACCCCCCGAAGCCCCTCGCAGCGGATATCCGGGTGGGCGACCCCCCGAAGCCCCCCGCTGTGTGTGGCATGCATACCCCTGTCCGTCTGCTGGGTGAACGACACCACGGATCCAAGGGCGACTGCCATGGCGCCCAGCCGTGCCCTGCGATATTACCGAGTTCTTGCGCGCCGCGGCGTTCGGGCGGTCTAGGTAGCTTGCGGGGTTTCCGGTGGGCCGCTCGCAGGCTAGCCGCTGACATCCTGACGGTTACAGTCAATTTGGCGCCCGACTTGTACTGTTCGTTCCCATCAAACCGTAAGGATGTGGCGCAGTCCCCGAGTATCAACGGGGGGGTTGCCCCCCGAGCCAGCCCGGCGGGGGGTCGCCCCCCCGAGCCAGCAAGGTGGGATCGTCGCCACGGCTGAGCGCCTCCCAGATAGAGGCAGAGTCACGGCCGCGTCCTGTTGCCCGCGCCTCGTCAGCTGCAGCGTGCCGAGAGTCGGCCAGGGGAGAGTCGTACCGGCTCGACATCACGGCGAGCCTCCGGGCTCGGCAGACCACCACCAGTCCGGCTCCGATCATCACTACCGCGCCGACCAGGAGCACCGCCTGCCAGCCGCCAGCGGACAACGATGCGTGCGGAGCGGCGCCCGCAACGTTCGGTATGGCGGCAGGGGCCGTATTGCTGCCGCTTGTGACCGAGCCGGCGCCCGCGCTCGCCGGGCTAACGCCCGCATTCGCGGCCGAGATCGCGTCAGCCGCGCTCACCGTGAACGCGCTCGCTGCCAGCACGGCACCGAGCGCGGCCAGCGCCCCGCCGGTGAACCGCCGCAGCAGGCCGCGGCTCGCCAGCACGGCCGCAAGAGTCCCCAGCGCGGCCAGCACGAGCGCGTCCGCGTAGGGCACCAGCTGAGCGCCGGTAACCGTGACGTCAGTGGCCGGTAGCGGCTTCGGCGGGATCGTGCGGACGTGCGCCCAGGTCTGTCGGGTGGCCAGGAACACCAGCCCCGCACCGGCGGCACCGACCAGCAGCGTGACGATGAGCTCGCGCGTCGCCGCTCCGGCCTGTGAGCTGTGCAGACCGGCTCGCGGCTGCGGCTCAGCCGCGCTCGTCATGAACCGCCTCCTGGTTATTCGGACAGCAAGCAGGCTAGTGCGACCTGCCCGGCGTGCTGTTGGCGGCTGCGCACTTCGCGCCCGTCCGCCGTCCTTTACCATCAGGTTCAGCCCGATTAGCTAACCGCATTGCGGAAGTCCGGGATCGCCCGGCCGGCAGACGGAGGAGTTCCGGTGGCGAACGCCAGGGAGGAGCGGTCAGCCCTCTGTGACCTGCTGACTGAGCTCGGACCCGACCGGCCGACGCTCTGCACGGGGTGGCAGACGGCCGACCTGGCGGCGCACCTGGTGCTGCGCGAGCACCGCCCGGACGCCGGAGCTGGGGTCCTGGGCGGCCCGCTGGCCGGCTACACCCGCCGGGTGCAGGACCGACTGCGGACCAAGATTCCATTTCCGCGGCTGGTGGAGCTGATCAGGATCGGGCCGCCGCGAGTGTCGATGTTTGCCCTGCCCGGCATGGACGAACGAGCGAACCTGGTCGAGTATTTCGTCCATCACGAGGACGTCCGCCGGGCGCAGCCGGACTGGGAGCCGCGCGAGATCGGCGCCGACCTGGCGGACGAGCTGTGGCGACGCCTCCGGCTGGCCCGGCTGCTGCTCCGTCGGGCACCGGTCGGTGTCGAGCTGGTGCGCGCCGACGCAGGTGCGGCCGGGGACGGGAGCGGCCGGGTCCGGATCACCGTTCGGGCGCGGACCCCGGTGGTCACGGTGGCTGGAACCCCGGCCGAACTGACGCTGTGGACGATGGGTCGGACTGGGGCAGCCGAGGTACGGATGGACGGCAGCGATGCCGACATTGCCGCTCTGCGCCATTGGCGCCATTAGCCAGTAGTGCGTGCTTAGCGCTATTCGCTGGGGTACTGCACGGCTTGGTGACATTAGCAGGCACTGGGTGCTTAGCGTCATTCGCCAGCACTGCGGGGCTTGGCATCATTAGCAGGCACTCTGCGCTACCAGCGCCCAAGCCGGCCAGCCCTTTTAGCCAATAGTTCATCGCTCGAACGGTTACCCCTCAGCCTGAGTACGCGAACCTTTAACTCGTCTCCGTCACGATCCAGGCGTCCTGAAACCCCCGCGATCCGACAGGTCGGAGAGGTACGTGCGCAATAGGAAGACACTTGCCGCCATCGTGGCGGCAGCCAGTACGGCGATGCTCGCCGCCGCGTGCGGCAGTTCCGGGAGCGGCAGTGGCGCCAGCTCCGTCAACTGGGCGAAGGTCACCCACATCACGGCGAGTGGTCCCACCGATATGGCTAACCTCGTCGCGGCGGCCGAGAAGGAAGGACAGCTGAACGTCATCACGCTGCCGTCCAACTGGGCCAACTACGGCGCGATCATGAAGGACTTCACCGCCAAGTACCACATCCACATCTCTGACGCCATCCCCCTAGGCTCGAGCGGCCAGGAGATCCAGGCAGTCCAGACCGAGAAGGGCCAGAAGCGCGCGCCGGACGTGGTCGACGTGGGCACCGCGTTCGCGGTCGAGGGCGCCAATGACGGCCTGTGGGCCCCCTACAAGGTGGCGACGTGGCCTGACATCCCAGGGAACGCCAAGGACGCCAACGGCGACTACTACGCCGACTACGGCGGCTACGTGGCGATCGGCTACAACCCGGCGGTCGTCAAGATCGCGCCGACGTCGTTCGCCAGTCTGTTGAACCCGGCGTACAAGCACATGATCGGCCTGAACAACAGCCCCACCACGGCGAGCGCTGCGTTCTCCGCCGTGTTTGCGGCCGCGCTGGCCAACGGCGGCTCGTTGAACAACATTGAGCCGGGCATCCAGTTCTTCGCCAAGCTCAACTCCATCGGAAACTTCGTCCCGGCCGCGATCGGCGGCGTGAGCACCGTGCAGAACGGCACCACGCCGATCCTGATCTGGTGGGACTACCTGCTGGCCTCCGAGGTCTCGCCGGTGGTCAAGGGCTTCAAGATCGTGATCCCGTCGGACGCCTCATACGCCGCGTACTACGACCAGGCCATCAGCGCGACCGCGCCCGACCCGGCCGCGGCGCGGCTGTGGGAGGAGTACCTGTACTCCACCGTGGGCCAGAACCTGTGGCTAGAGGGCTTCGCGCGGCCGATCGAGCTGGCGACGCTGATCGCCAACGGCACCGTGAACAAGGCGGCGCTGGCGAAGCTGCCGCCCGCACCGGCCGGCGTGGTGAAGTTCCCGACGCAGGCCCAGCAGGCGGCGGCAGAGAACGTCGTGACGCAAAACTGGGCCAAGCAAGTCGGCTAACCGATGGCTGACAGCATGACCACGGCCGTGGCCCCGGAGCCTGCGTACTCCGGGGCCCGGCCAGGCTCCTCCCGCACCCGGTCCGATCGCGTGACCAGGGTGCTTCGCGCCCTCCTTCGGTGGGCCGGCGTGCTCCCCTTCACCGCGTACGTCGC
>JASHSZ010000230.1 GCA_030040815.1 Streptosporangiaceae bacterium | reverse complement strand
CGAGATCGGCGCCGACGGCGTCGAACTGCACTGCGCACACGGGTTCCTGCTCGACCAGTTCCTGTGGCCGCTGACCAACCTGCGCACCGACCGGTACGGAGGAGCGTCGATCACCGATCGGGCGACGTTCGTCGCCGAGGTGGCCGCGGCGGTGCGCGCGGCGACCGGGCCAGACTTCGTCATATCCGTCCGCATGTCGCAGTGGAAGGAGTCTGACTACGACGCCAGGATCGTGGAGCGCCCGGCCGAGCTCGGCCAGCTCATGCCCTTGCTGCGGTCGGCGGGCGCAGACATCTTCCACGTGTCGACACGACGGTTCTGGACGCCTGAGTGGGAAGGGTCGGACTTCGGCCTGGCCGGCTGGGTCAAGTCATTCACGGATGCTGCCGTGATCGCGGTCGGCAGTATCGGCCTCGACATTGACGTCATGGCCACGCTGACCGGACACGAAGCGCGGCCGACCGGCGCCAGCCGGATGGATGAGCTGGTCCGGCGGTTCGAGCGCGGTGACTTCGACCTAGTCTCCGTGGGCCGGAGCCAGATCGGCGACCCGCAGTGGGTGGCGAAGATGACGGCCGGGCGACCCGGCGACGTCCGAGCATTCCGCCTGGATGACACGTCGCTGAGCCACGATGTGGCACCGTCGTAGCCGCCGACACGTGGCGAGCAGGCGAGCGCGCTCTTGCCACCGAGCCGGAACCGCATTAATGTATGGCAATCATACAATACATGAGCCACCGACGACGCCAGGGCCGGTCGGTCGCAACGTCATCAGACGTGCGGCTGGCGCGCGAGGGTGGACCGGACGATACGTCCACGAGAGTTCTCGATCTGGCTGGCTGTCCGTCGACGAAATCGCCCTCAGCCAAGCCTCGTGCAGGTCAGCCGCGGATCGTGCCGCGGGCCTGGGAGGAGAAGGGTCATGTTGAAACTTGACCGTGCGCGCATCACTGGGGGCGTGGTTGCCTTAACGGTGATGGCGGCAATGATCGCCGGATTCGGGTCGAGCGCGTCAGCATCGACCACGTCGAGCTCATCGGCGAAGATCCGGATGGCGATCTTCTATTACAACCCGAGTCCCTACGGCATCGCGTCCCTGAAGGGCGCGCAAAAAGAGGCTGCCAAGCTCGGCATCGCGCTTGACGCCTTCGACGCCAACAACGACCCCACGCTCCAGTCCACGCAGATCCAGGACGCGATCACCACGGGTAAGTACAAGGCGTTCTGGGTCTGGGGTCTCGATGACCCCGCCCTGACACCGGTCATCGACAGGGCAATCGCCGCGCACATCAAGGTCGCGTGCGCCGACTACACGTGGGGAACGCTGGCTCAACAGAGCACCCTGCGGGCCAGCAAAACGTGCCTCACGACCATCGGGCAGCCGATCGGCGCGGAGGCGACGAACCTGGAGATCACGATGAACGCGGCCTGCCAGAAGGCCGTCGGAAGCGGCCACTGCAATATCGCCTTCCTGCCCGGGCTCGACAACTACCCGACCGACACGGTTCGTGAAGACGCTATGACCGCGTACTACAAGACGAGATCGCAGTACACCTTCACGCTGATGCCGCCAGGCGACTACGACGAGACAACCTCGGAGGGCGTGGCCCAGACCTACTTCACCGCTAACAAGAACGTCAATGTCTTCGCCACGTTCGGTGACCAGATGGCAGCCGGGGCGATGACGGCGATGAAGATCGTCGGCGGCTACACGCCCGGCAAGAACATCGAGGTCATCGGGTACGGCGGCGCGAAGGAGCTCGTCGACCTGGTCAAGTCCGGGTCGGTCTTCGCCACCCTGGGCCTGTACCCTGCCTCGGAGTCGCTGCTCGGCATCCAGTATCTCTATGACGCGCTGCAGGGGAAGTCGGTGCCGGATGTGGTCGACATCCTCAACCCGGTCACCCGCCCCGCCATCATCGATCAGGCCTACCTGAAGGCGCACCCAAACTTCGTGCCGGACTGGACGCTCGAGGGAGGAATCGGGTAGGCACGTAGGTCAGCCACGGAATCGAGGACGAGCCGGATGAGTGCAACGGCGGTCGCACCGATCCGGCTCGTCTCGATCGGCAAGCGGTACTCAGGCACCAGGGCGCTCGATGATGTCAGCGTCGAAGTTGCCGGCGGTTCGGTGCACGCGCTCGTCGGGGCGAACGGTGCCGGGAAGTCGACGCTCGGGAAGATCATCGGCGGCGTGATCCGCCCCGACGACGGGCAGCTGTTCGTCGACGGACGACCGGTCCGGTACGCGAGCCCGCGCGACGCGCGGGTCGACGGGATCACAACGATCGCCCAGGAACTGTCGCCGGTGCCGCATCTGAGCGTGATCGAAAACATCTATCTCGGCATCGAGCCGCGTCGCTCCGGAATGGTTCAGCGGCGCCAGATGCGCAAGCAGTACGAGGAGCTCGTTTCGCAGTGGGGCTTTGAGCTCGACGGCAATGCCAAGGTCGGCCCATTGCGCACCGCCGACAAGCAAAAGGTCGAGATCCTGCGCGCGGTCGCGTGCGACGCGCGCCTGATCGTTATGGACGAGCCGACCTCATCCCTGACCAGCGTCGAGACCACCACGCTGCACCGGATGATCCGGTCGCTGTGCGAGAGCGGCCGGACGATCGTCTACGTGAGTCACTTCCTCGACGAGGTGCTCGACCTCGCCGACACGGTGACGGTGCTGCGCAGCGGGCGCCTCGTGCGGACGGCGCCAGCGGCCGAGGAAACGGAGGAGAGTCTCGTCGCCGGCATGTTCGGCGTCGCCGCTGCGGCGGAGCACTTCGAGAAGCCGCAGGGCTCCACTGCCAGGGTGATCCTGGAGGTATCCGGCTTGCGGCGCAAGGGCGTGCTCAGTGACATCTCCTTGCAGATTCGGGCAGGCGAGATCGTCGGTCTGGCCGGCCTGGTGGGCAGCGGCCGCTCTGAGCTGGCCCGGGCGATCGCCGGCGCCGATCCGATCGACGCGGGCACGATTGTCGTCGATGGCACTGCGCGCCGGATCCGCTCGCCAGCCGATGCCATGGCAGCCGGCATGGCGTTCCTGCCCGAGAGTCGCAAGGACGACGGGTTGTTCATGGAACTGTCCATGGCGGCGAACACCACGTTTGCTGAT
>JASHSZ010000229.1 GCA_030040815.1 Streptosporangiaceae bacterium | reverse complement strand
GGCAGCGAGTCGCTGCGGCGCTACCCGGCCTTTGCAGCCGAGCTGGCCGCAGCTAGCGGGCTGCCCACCGGATTCCGCCAGGGCGGCACCCTCCAGGTCGCCTATGACCGCGATGACCTTGCCCTGCTGGCCGAGACCCGGCAGTTGCAGGAGTCGTTCGGCGTGGGCGTGCAGCAGCTGACGGCGCGCGAGTGCCGGGAGGCCGAGCCCATGCTCGACCCGTCTGTGCGGGGTGGCCTGCTGGTCGCCGACGACGGATCCGTCGATCCGAGGCTGCTCGCTGCCGCACTGGCGCGGGCTGCTGAGTCGGCGGGCGCTCGGCTCGTTCGACAGCGGGTCACCGAGGTGCTGTGCACCGCGGGACGGGCCAGCGGGGTGCGGCTGGCCGACGACTCGGTTGTCACGGCGGGTTGGACCGTGCTGGCGGCGGGCTGGCAGTCGGCAGGCCTGCCCGGCGTGCCGTCAAGCCTGGCGCCGCCCATCCGGCCAGTAAAGGGCCAGATCATCCGGCTGCGCAGCACGGCCGCGATGAGCGCCGCCGGGCTGCCGCCCGGCCTGTTGCGCCGCACCGTGCGTGGGCTGGTCCGCGGCAGCAGTGTCTATCTCGTGCCGCGGGACAGCGGCGAGCTGGCCGTGGGGGCCACCCAGGAGGAACTCGGCGCGGACACGGCGGTGACCGCGGGCGGGCTCTGGGAGCTGCTGCGAGACGCGCGCACCCTGGTGCCCGGCATCACCGAGCTCGAGCTGACCGACGTCGTCGCCGGGCTGCGGCCAGGCACGCCAGACAACGCGCCGGTCATCGGTCCGAGCGGCCTGCCGGGCCTGCTGTTCGCGACGGGCCACTTCCGGGCCGGCGTGCTGCTGGCTCCGGTCACAGCTGACACGGTGGCGTCGTTCCTGCGCACCGGCGAACCCGATCCGATCTGGCGGGCATTCGGCGCGGACCGGTTCGCCGAGCGCCGACGCTCGGGCGCCCGGCCGGAGGGAGCGTTGGCATGCGGGTGATCATTAACGGCAAACCGCACGAGGCGGCCGGCGGCTTCTCCCTGGCGCAGGCGGTAGGGGCGGTCACCACAGCCCCGTCCGGCGTCGCCGCGGCGGTCAACGGCACCGTCATCCGGCGAGCCGCCTGGGGCACCACGGCGCTGGCCGACGGCGACGAGGTCGAGGTGCTGACCGCGGTACAGGGAGGCTGACCGTGGACGATCCGCTGCTGATCGCCGGCGAGACGTTCACCTCGCGGCTCATCATGGGCACCGGTGGCGCGCCTAGCCTGGACGTGCTCGACCGTGCGCTGGTGGCCTCCGGCACGGAGCTAACCACGGTCGCGATGCGGCGGGTGGACCCGGCCGCGACCGGTTCTGTGCTCGGCCTGCTCGCCGACCGCGGAATCCGGGTGCTGCCCAATACCGCCGGCTGCTATACGGCAGCGGAGGCGGTCCGGTTGGCGGCGATGGCCAGGGAGGCACTGGGCACGAGCTGGGTCAAGCTCGAGGTGATCGCAGACGAGCGCACGCTGCTGCCCGACGCCATCGAACTGCTGGCGGCCGCCGAGCAGCTGGTCGCCGACGGCTTTACGGTGCTGCCCTATACCAACGACGATCCGGTGCTCGCTCGTCGGCTGGAGCAGGCTGGCTGCGCCGCCGTGATGCCGCTCGGCGCGCCGATCGGCTCGGGCCTCGGCATTCGCAACCCGCACAACATCGAGCTGATCGTCGAGTCGGCGGGCGTGCCCGTCATCCTTGACGCCGGGATCGGCACGGCAAGCGACGCGGCAATCGCGATGGAGCTAGGCTGTGCTGCTGTGCTGCTGGCCACCTCGGTCACCCGGGCACGCGACCCGGAGCTGATGGCCGAGGCCATGCGGCTCGCGGTCGCCGCTGGCCGCCACGCGTTCCTGGCCGGACGGGTGCCCCGCCGCCGCCTCGCCCTCGCGTCCTCCCCGCCGGCCCGCTAGACCCCGCTCGACGGATGCCTCCGCTGCGAGCTGTTCCCGGGCGCGGACCTGGGCACGACCCCTACAAGTGCCCAGGCCGGTCAGCGAGATCGAGCCCGAGGAGCCGAGCTGCTCCGCGAGCACGGCTTCGACCCGAAGCTCTGGGAGGCAGTAGCTGCCCGTCGGTCGATCTGGGAAGTGGCCGGCTACGACGAACCCCTGACTGCATCCCGCGTCTCGGTGCGGAAGCGAGCAATGCCTGCGCTCGACCAGCTCGACCCGGAAACAGTGGAGGCGCTACTGGCGACCTACCCCCGGCCTGCGGCGGCACTATCTGACAGTGCCCGGACCCTCTGCGTCCCACTCGCTGATCTCCAGGTCGGCAAGCCCGAGGGCCGCGGGACGCAGGCAATCAGACCGCCTGCCCGCCGCCCTAGTAGCGCCCGGATCGCGCGTCGTAGAAGTCGCTCGACTCCCGCTGCCAGAGCAGCACGATCGCCACGAGCCCGACCACCCATCCGGCCACCGGAATGATCTTGTACGCTACTGCTTCCGGCTGCGGAATTGTGGCCAATAGCCCGACGGTGAAAATGCCGAAAAACACGGTCGAAACTATGCGTGCCCATCGCCTGCCCGCCTTGTTCTTGATGGCCATCCAGACCCAGAGCGAAGCGCCGATGGCACCGCCGAGGACGAGAATGCCCACGCTGACGGCGTCAACCGTGTTGAGCTGGCTCGCCGTGAGCGGTGTCGCCGACTCTGCCGCAACGATGCTCTGGATGCGGCCGCGGATTGCGGCGATCTCAAGGATGACGGAAAGAGCCTCGATGGCCGCTCCCGCGTAGATGAACCTCACCGCATTCTGGATCGACGGTGGCGGCTGGTCCTTCCAGTTCAACCGCGCGATGTCGGTCACCCAGTTGCCGCTGAAGGGAGGCTGGAAGGACATCAGTACCTCCTCGTGCCGTCTTCAGTGAGCATTATCATCGCGGCGTGGCTCATGCGGTACAGCTACCGCATAACTTCGCCGAAGGTGGCATCGCTGTTCCACAGCGTCAAACCGCTCATGGACGTAATCGAGGATGGACATCAATTCTGGATAGCGGCATGCATCTTGCCGGTGTGCTGTTCGATCTCTGGACGGCACACTGGACGATCACGAAGGCCCGGCCTCGGCAGCCCTGCATGGGTGACTGCCGGCATACGGTCTGAGCGCCGACGCCATCGGCGCCCTCATACGGCTCTGGTTTGACCTTTCTTGAGGCCCATGGCCTCCTCCCACCGCAGGCCGGACCCGACGATGAAATCGCAGAGAAGGTGCCAGTGCTCGTCCAGCTCGACCAGGAACTTCGCGTACTCCTCGCGGGAAAGGCTTTGCGGCGCTAGCGGGCCAACTTCTTGAGCCTGATCCCCGGACGGGGTTGACCTTGACCTCGGGGACGCTCTTGTCCTCGGCCGCTACCTGGAAGA
>JASHSZ010000228.1 GCA_030040815.1 Streptosporangiaceae bacterium | reverse complement strand
GCCCGCGCGATTGCCACCGCAGGTGTCGTGCGCGAAAGCGCCTTGGTCAGCCTGGTCAGCCGGGTGGCGAAGGTGAACACCTCGGCGTTCGCGCCTCCGGCGGCGCAGTACAACAGCTGGATCATGGCCCGCGCGTACGGCTCCATCGAGCCGGAGATGTCGCAGAGCACCACCAGGTGCCGAGGCCGCACGGCCGGGACCTCACCGATCAGCCGAAATGCGTGCCCGCCGGTCCGCCGCGCCTGTCGCAGGGTAGACCGTACATCCGTCCGGCGGCCCCCTGGCCTGCGGTTCCGCCGCCGGGACCGGCGCGCGGGCACCGCCAGCGTCATCGCCCGCATGGCCGCGACGAGCTCGGTCAGCTCGGCTGCCGACAGCTCGGCGAAATCGGTGCCGGACAGCCGCTCGATGTTGCTGCCGAGATAGGGCCGGGAGATCTCCTCGTCCGCATCGGCTGACTCCGGCTCGTCCCCGTTCTGGTCGACGGCGCGCAGGATCTCGGTGTGCGTGCGGGCCGTCGCCGTGCCAGGTCCAACCTCGGCCGGCGGCGACGATCCTGGCGGTCTGAGGGCTGCCGGGGATGAGCCGGGCGGCTGGCTCGCCTCATCCAGCGCCCCGAATACCTCGGTAAACACCGCCCGCAGCATGTCCGCCTGATCTTTGCTGGAGACCAGCGTCGCAAGCGCGCAATTAAACAGGTCGCGCCGTGTCTCCGGCCGCACCAGGGTCACCGCCGTCGCGAACCGCTCGCTCCGGCCGGGCCCGACAGGCAGCCCCGCTCGCCGCAGCGCCGCCCCGAATCGGGCCGCCAGCTCGGCCAGGTCGTCAGTCATCGCCGCCATCATCAGCGTCATCCGCTGCCGCAGCGAATCCGCCGTGACCAGCGCCTCCGTGGCCCACCACGGCTGCGAAATCGCCGGCTCGCGCGGTCCGCAGGTCCTCGCTGTATTTCAGCACGGTGCCCATGGTCTGCCTGGCCGAGCTCGCATTCAGCTCGGTCGCGCCGAGCACTCTCAGCGCCGTGGCCCAGCTGATCGCCTCGGCCACGCCGGGTGGCTTGGCCAGGTCCATCCGCCGCAGCCGGTCCACGCTCGCAGCGACCTGGGCCGCGAGCCGGACACCAGCGTCCGGGACCCGCCGGCGGATGATCGCCGCGACCTGTGCGGTAGACGGGTAGTCGATCCAGTGATAGAGGCACCTGCGTTTGAGCGCGTCGTGCAGGTCACGGGTGCGATTGGAGGTCAGGATCACGATCGGCGGATACGCGGCCCGCCGGGTACCAAGCTCGGGGATCGTCACGGCGGACTCGGCCAGCAACTCGAAAAGGAAGGCCTCGAACTCGTCGTCGCCGCGGTCGACCTCGTCGATCAGCAGCACCGCGGGGCGCGGCCCAGGATGGTCGAGCGCAGCGAGCAGCGGCCGCTCCAGCAGGTAGGCGTCGCTGAACAGGTCTGCTTCCCTGGGCGTCTCGCCTCTGGCCTCCGCCAGCCGGATCGCCAGCAGCTGCCGCGGATAGTTCCACTCGTAGAGCGCCTCGGCCGACGTCAGGCCCTCGTAGCACTGCAACCGGATCAGCGGCGTATCCAGCACTGCGGCCAGCGCCTTCGCCGCCTCGGTCTTGCCCACGCCTGGCTCACCCTCGAGCAAGATCGGCTGACCCATCCGGGTGGCCAGGAACAGGGCCGTACTGAGCGGCTCGTCGGCCAGGTAACTCACGCCGTCTAGGGCGGTCAACAGGCTGGGCACGTCTGGCAGCTGCTCGGCGAGTTCGCTCATCTCTCCATCATCCGCTAGTCGGGTCACGCACCTAGGCGGAGGTCGCAAACCCGGCAATCCGCCGCCAGTGGACCGGTCCGCGGCAAACCCCGGACTACCACTTTTGGATCCAACGTAAATTCCGTCCGCTGCATGCCAGCCACGACACCGCCATCCCGCGCAGACACGCTCCCATAGCCGACGAGGTCCATCGCCAGTGACCGCGAGTAGCCTGAAGTTCGAGGCTGCCCGAGGCCGCGGTTGCCTGTGCGCCGCGCCGGTTCCTGGGTACACCACAGGAGATGTGCGTGATGTGCTCGCCCGGTGGGGCATGTCGCCATCGCGGCTTCGGTCACCGGTCTGCGTCGCTCTGGAACTGATGCCTGGCCTGCCGACAGGGAGGTTAATCAACTGCTAACTGGCCCATTGCCATACTGATCCGGTAGCTGAATGATCAGTGACCAAGACCGGGCCCAACGGCTATCGTGGGCCGTAAGTGCATATGTGGTCGTTATGTGCAAGGAGTGTCGGCATGCGGATTGAGTCTGATGGCAAGAGCAAAGGCAATCCGCGGCTCTATGAGCTCATCGAGCACGCGCCGAAGACCGGCAAAAGCCCGACCGTCTGGGCGTGGCCCGAACTGATCGACTACCTGAAGGTGGCGGGCCAGCCGGTCGCGGGCCCGTGGCCGCCGCATCAGGAGCCGCGGCCGGACCCCGACTACGAGTCGGGCCCGGTAGCCGTCGCCGACCCGCACTCCGCGCGCTCATCGTCGCGTCGTGATGACACCTCTGGCGGCGCCACCGTCGTCGGCTGACCGCCGTACTGCAGACCGGAGGAAACAGGCATGTACCCGTCGCGGTTCCGGTATGAGGCGCCGACGTCACTCCCTGAGGCCATTGCGCTGCTACGCGATGGCGGTGACTACGTGAAGGTGCTTGCGGGTGGCCAGAGCCTCATCCCGCTGATGAAATTGCGGTTCGCCGCGCCGGAACTCATCGTCGACATCAACAACGTGCCCGGCCTGGCCTATCACCGGACGGACCCGGATGGCACGTTCCGGATCGGGGCGCTGTGCCGGCACGCCGACCTCGAGTATTCGCCGCAGTTGGCGGCCACCCAGCCGACCATGGCGGCTGCGGCCCCGCTCATAGCCGACCCGATCGTCCGCAACCGGGGCACACTGGTCGGCTCGCTCTGCCACGGCGACCCACAGGGAGACTGGGCGTCGGTCGTGCTGTCGCTCGATGGTTCTGTCATCGCCGAGGGCCCAGCCGGACGGCGAGCGATCCGGATGGCCGACTTCGTCACCGGCCCATTCGAGAACGTCCTGCTGCCCGATGAAGTCGCCGTGGAGGCCGTGATCCCGCCGGCGCAGGGTCAGCGCGCTGGCGGTTACCTCAAGCTTGAGCGCCGGGTCGGTGACTTCGCGACAGTAGGCACCGCGGTATCGGTCGAGACCGCGGGCGGCGTCGTGACGAAGGCCGGAATCGCCCTGACCGGCGTGGGCGGCTCGACGATCGCCGCCACCGAGGCGGCCGCGGCGCTCGCCGGGCGGCCGCTCTCTGCCGAGTCGATAGCCCAGGCAGCCTCGCTGGCTGGCGCCGCGGCCAAGCCGCGCACCGATCATCGCGGCAGCGCCGAGTACAAGCGGCACATGGTTGAGACGTTCGTCAGACGGATCCTGAGCCGCGTCGACGGGGCGGCGGAGAGGGCGGC
>JASHSZ010000227.1 GCA_030040815.1 Streptosporangiaceae bacterium | reverse complement strand
CTGCCGAGCACCCCAGCAGATCGGCGGTCTGCTCGACGGAAAGGTCGCAGTAGAAGCGGAGCACCAGCGTCGCGCGCTGCCGCGGCGGTATCGCGGCGAGCGCGGCGCGCACGTCGAGCGCGGCGTCGGGATCGGGCGGAAGGCCGGGCCGGTCGGGTGTCGCTGCGTGCAGGCTGACCCGCCGGGCCCAGCCCGATCGTTGCTCGCCGAGGAACTCGCGCACCAGGATCGTCCTGGCGTAGGCGTCGGTGTGATCGAGAGCGCTGGCCCTGGCCCAGTGCGTATACAGCCGGGTGATCGTGGCCTGGACCAGGTCGTCGGCCCGATACCAGTCCTGGCAGAGCAGAAAGGCGAGCCGCCGGAACTGCGCCAGCCGTGCCGCGACGTACTGGGTGAACTCATCGTCCCGGCGAGAACTCACGACCGGCCGTCCGGCATGGGTGGCGTCGTCACACACTCTCAATGCGTCCAGCCGTCGCTCCGGTTGCCCGCCCAGGCAAGAATCCGCGTGCGCGGTACGAGAACGACGCTAGCGCCGAACCGGACGTACCTACGGGGTGACTTCGATGTAGGTGATGACCACGTCGCCGGTGTAGGTACCGGCTGGCGTGCCCGCAGGAATGGTCAGCGTCAGCGTCGGGTCCAGGGCGTCGGTACCGAAGCCCGCACCCGCCAGCGCCTGAGCCAGAACCGCCGGGCCAGCGGTCGCGCCGATGTCCGCCGACGACGGGCCGAGCGTGGCCCCGCCCTCGACGGTACCGGCCGGCGTCCAGCCGAGGTCGTCACTGGGGATGTCGGTGATGGTGGCGCCAGCCGGCAGGCCCGAGCCGACAAAGTTGGTGGTCTCCTCGCCGTACACCGCCCAGCCAGGGTAGGTGTTGCGGGAGTCCGACACCATGACGGTTCCCAGGCTCCCGGTAGCCGACGTGCCCGCGGAGTTCTGGGTCAGCGTGGCCGCGGTGGTGGGAATCGTGACGGCGAACGTCCCTGTCACCGGCACAGACACTGTCACCGCAGTGGCACCCGCGGAGTTGTTTACCGTCAGCGACTGCAAACCAGTCGATGTTTCGTATGCGAAATCTGCTGGCAGGAAAACCGCTGACAGCGCCTCCGAGCCCGCGGCCGCGAACGTCGTGGTCGTGGTCGCCACCCCGTCGGACACGGCGACCGGCGTGCCGATGTCGCTGCCCCCGAGCTCGAACTGCACCGAGCCCGCCGGACTGGTACCGTCCGCCGCCGACACGGTGGCCGTCAGCAGCACCGGAGCGCCCGCTACCGCCGGACTAGGTGAGGCCGTGAGCGTCGTGGTGGTGGCGACGGCCGTCGTGGCCACTGGCGACCACGCGGTAGCGGTCTCAGCCCCGCTGCCGTTGTCGGATTGGCCGACGACGGTGTCCCCGCTGATCGCGTAGGCGGCGCTGCCGGTGTCGCCGGGCAGGGTGCCCAGGTCGATCATGGTCGGGTCGGCCGCGGCCAGGTTTTCGGCGAACGCCTCGCTGGCGCCGGTGGCTGTGAGGGCGGCGCCAATGACAACATTGCCGCTGCTCACCGCGCTCGCCTCACTGCCGACATAGCCGGGAAGGGTACCCAGGTCGATCATGGTCGGATCGGCTGCGCCCAGGTCATAAGCGAACGCATCGGTGACGCCGCTTGCCGTGGTCGAGCTGCCGACCACGACGTCGCCGCTTATCGCTGCCGAAGTGGTAGTGGTGTTGGTGCCGCCGAGGCTCCCGAGGTCTGTCATGGTCGGGTTGGCCGCGCCGAGGTTGTACACGAACGGATCCTGAGGGGTACCGCCGAGGGCGTACGAGGTGCCGACGACGAAGTTGCCGCTTGCCCCCGTGGCGGTGCTGTACGGCATGCCGCTGAGAGCGCCCAGGTCGATCATGGTCGGGTCGGTCGCGGCCAGGTTGTAGGCGAACGCATCCTGTGAGCTTCCGCTGGTCTCACTGATGTTGTACGAGTTGCCGACGACGACGTTGCCGCTCACTGCCCAGACCCCGGAGCCGGTGTCGCCGGGGAGGGTGCCAAGGTCGATCATGGTGGGGTCGGTGGCGGCCAGGTTGTAGGCGAACGCGTGAGTGGCGCCGCTCGCGGTCCCCGCGTTGCCCACCACGATGCTGCCGGTTATCCCGACGGCAGCGCTGAAGGTGCCGCCGAGGGTGCCTAGGTCGATCATGGTGGGGTCGGCAGCGGCGAGGTTGTAGGCGAACGCGTGCTCGGCGCCGCTCGCGGTGTCGGCGAAGCCGACGACGATGTCGCCGCTGACCGCCGAGGCTTGGCTGTCGGTGCCGCCGAGCGTGCCGAGGTCGATCATGGTGGGGTCGGCGGCGGCCAGGTTGTAGGCGAACGCGTGCGTGGCACCGCTCGCGGTCTCCGAGAAACCGACGACGATAGTGCCGCTCATTGCCGTGGCCGAGCTGACCGTCCCGCCGAGGGTGCCGAGATCGATCACCGCCGGGGTGGCAGCTGCCGCCGCGGCAGCGGAGGACAGTGGCCCGGCAGCCGTCAGGAAGCTGGCGGCAGCCACCGCTACGACGAAGATCAGGGCAAGACGCCAGCTCGTGGTTGTCTTCGCGCGGCCCAGGAAGCCAACCATCCGAGGTAACGGCATGCGCGGACCGTAAGGGCTCGACACCAATACCGTGCATACGTCCGGTGAGCGGTTGGGAAACGGTGCCGGGCTACTGGCCTAGCCAGCGGGGCCAGCGATCCACGGGCGTGGCGCCCGGACAGCCGACCGGACTCCGCTCGACCGCCGACTTCGCCGTCGGCCTGGCTGGCCGCTGCCGCATACTGGCATATACAGTCCGGTCAACGATGACCGATCTGCACAGGTTGGGGGCGCGGGCGTGGGCGACGACGAGGCGTCGGCAACGGGCCCCGGTCGCGACTATGGCGAGGTGTTGTGGGCGCCGACGGCGCAGTCGGCCGCCACCGCTGAGGTCACCAGGTACGCCCGCTGGCTGGCTGCCCACGGCGGACCGCAGGTGCCCGGCGCCGCGGACGGCGGGCTGGTCTCCTACCCCGACCTGTGGCAGTGGTCGGTGCACGACCTGGCCGCGTTCTGGTCGTCAGTCTGGGACTTTTTCTGCATACTCGGCAGCCGCGGAAACGGCCCCGTGCTGACCGGCGAGATGCCGAACACGACCTGGTTTCCCGGCGCGACGCTGAACTACGCGCGGAACGCGCTCGAGCGGGCCGGCGTCGATCCCGGCCACCCGGCGGTTATCTACAGCGCTGAGACCGGCCGGGCGGGCCGGCTGACCTACGGCGAGCTGCGGGCCGAGGTGGCGCGGGTCCGGGCCGGGCTGCAGCAACTCGGCGTCGGCCTCGGCGACAGGGTCGCCGGCTACCTGCCGAACTCGCCGGAGGCGCTGATCGCGATGCTCGCAACTGCGAGCCTCGGCGCGATCTGGACGTCCTGCTCGCCGGACTTCGGCGCGCGCAGCGTAGTCGACCGGTTCGCGCAGATCACGCCCAAGGTGCTTGTCGCCGTCGATGGCTATGTCTGGGGCGGCAGGAGCTTCGACCGCCGCGCCGAGCTCGCAGCGATCGCGGCGGACCTGGACGGCCTGCAGACCGTGATCATGGTGGACTACCAGGGCCATGGCGCCGAGATCAGCGGGCTGCCGCCCGGTGTCGCCACGGCGGACTGGGCCGATTTCGGGCCGGCGGCCCCGACCGGGCTTGAGTTCACCGAGGTGCCGTTCGCCCATCCGCTGTGGGTGCTCTACTCCTCGGGCACGACCGGCCTGCCGAAGCCGATCGTGCACGGCCACGGCGGCGTCACCCTCGAGCACCTCAAGGCGCTGGCCCTGCACCAGGACCTGACGAGCGCGGACACCTTCTTCTGGTACACCACGACCGGCTGGATGATGTGGAACTACGTGGTCAGCGGCCTGCTGGTCGGCGCCACCGTGGTGCTGTATGACGGCAGCGCCAGCCACCCGCACCCCGACGAGCTGTGGGCGCTGGCGGCGCGGACCGGCGTCAGCTACTTCGGCGTCGGCGCGCCGTACCTACTGGCGTGCAGGAAAGCGGGCATCCACCCGGCTCGTGACCACGACCTCACGGCACTGCGCGGCATCGGCTCCACCGGATCACCGCTCCCGCCCGAAGGTTTGCGCTGGGTGTACGAGGAGTGGGGAACGGGCTCGACACGGCTCATTCTTGGTTCGTATTCCGGCGGCACCGACGTGTGCACCGGGTTCGT
>JASHSZ010000226.1 GCA_030040815.1 Streptosporangiaceae bacterium | reverse complement strand
CCGCCTGGGTTCAAGCCGGTGTCGAACTCAGCAACCGCCCCGACGGCAGTGGGAGTGTGATCACATGGCACCGCGCGAATCATCCGGCTCCCGTGCGGCCTGGGCCAGCCGGCGCGTCATCATCGCGGGCGCGGCGGCCGTCGCGCTCGCGGCAGCCGGAACCGCGACGGCTCTCGCCGTCCATGGCTCCGGCGCTGGCAGCCACGCGGCTGGCAGTCATGCCGCTGCGAAGGCCCAGCTGACCGATGAGAGCTGCACCGGACCCAAGGGTGCGGCCTACATAGCGCTGCCTGGTTATCAGGCCTTCGACGCCGTTAATACCGACAATTGCTATGTCGTCCAGCAGTACAACGTGGGCGATCCGCTGGTGCCGGGTACTGGCACCGAGGACTTCAACTACAGCTCCACCAACGAGGGCCTGGCGGAGTACGGCAACTACCTGTACTTCGCCGACACCGGCAACGACACACTCGCGGTGATCGACACCGCCAATCTCAACTACAACAACTACGAGACTCCCGAGGAGACGCTCGTCAACGTGGGGCTTGACCCCGAGGGTGTCGCCGTGACCCCGGACGGCAGCCAGGTCTGGGTAGCTGACACCGGTCCCGAGACCGGCTCGCCCTCGCTCGGCGGGATCACCGTGATCTCGGCGGCCTCCGACACGGTCACGGCCAGCATGAGCCTGCCGACCGACCCCAGGGAGCTCGCGTTCTCGCCGTCCGGTGCCACCGCCTACGTGACAACGAGCAGCGGCCTGCTGGTCATCGACACCGCCACCCTCCAGGTGGTCGACGCGATTCCCGGTCTCGGCGATCCGGAGGACGTCGCCGTCTCGCCCGACGGCACGACGGTCTACGTGACCAACACCATTCGGGGCCTGGTGGACGTCATCAGCGCCGCAACCAACACGGTCACCGGCACCATCAAGGTCGGCGAGCTGCCGTGGGGGCTAGTGCTCTCCGCTGATGGCGGCACGATGTACGTGGCCGACGGCAACTCCGACGCCATCTCGGTCATCAGCACGGCGTCTGACACGGTCACGGCCACGATTCCCGACGCGGGCGACCCCGTCAGCGTGTCTCTCACCCCCGACGGCAGCCGGCTGTGGGTGGGCGGGCTCACCTCCGGCATGGTGACGGTGTTCGACACCGCCGACAACAGCCTCGTCGGCAGCTTCGACGTCGGCTACAACGAAGAGCCCAACTCGGGCGACGGTGAGGAGCCAACGGCCATCGTCATGACCACCACGCTGACTTCGGGCGGAAGCTAGCCCGCAGTGCCTCAAGCGCGGCGCGCGGGGTCCTGCCTTCGGGCAGGGCCTCGCGCGCTTTCTGGCGACCCTCGATCGGAGGTGTAATCTTGTAATTCGAAGGAGTCCACATGACAGCAGAACCACTTGACGCGTATTCGCAGGTCGTGGCCGGGGTGGCGGCCGAGCTCACCCCCAGGGTGGCCAGTCTGCGCGTCATGCACTCGGGCGGAGGGATGCGCGGTGAGGGGCTGGGCTCGGCGGTCATCTACACCCCTGATGGTTTCCTGCTCACCAACGCGCACGTCGTCGGCCGTGCCGACCATGGGAACGCCGTGTTCTCTGACGGCGCAAGCGCCGCCTTCCGGGTGGTGGGCGCCGACCCGCTGTCGGACCTGGCCGTCGTGCGAGTCGACAGTTCTACGCCCAACCCGGCGGTCCTCGGCGAAGCGGATGACCTGGTGGTCGGCCAGCTCGTCGTCGCCGTCGGCAGCCCGCTCGGCCTGACCGGCTCGGTCACCGCGGGCGTCGTGAGCGCCCTCGGCCGGTCGCTCCCGACCCGGTCGGGCAGCAGCAGCCGGGTGGTGGAAGACGTCATCCAGACCGATGCCGCGCTCAACCCCGGCAACTCGGGCGGAGCGCTGGCCGACTCGCGGGCGCGGGTCGTCGGCATCAACACCGCCGTGGCCGGCGTCGGGCTGGGCCTCGCCGTGCCCATCAACGCGACTACCCGCAAGATCATCGCGACCCTCATGCGAGACGGCCGGGTGCGGCGCGCCTACCTCGGCATCGTCAGCGTGCCCTTCCCGCTGCCCGAGCCGCTGCGGGCCCGATTTGGCCGCACGGCCGGGCTGCGAGTCGTCGAGGTGGTGCCGGGCGCGCCCGCCGACCGCGCTGGGCTGCGGGCTGGCGACCTGCTGGTGACCGCGGGCGGCACGCCGGTCACCCGCGCTCAGGACCTGCAGAAGCTGATGTTCAGCGAGGCGATCGGACGGCCGCTCGCGATCACCGTGCTGCGCAACGGCGCGCTCGTCGACGTGATCGCCGAGCCCACCCCGCTGGTCGCCGCCTAGCGCCGGCGCCAGGCCGGGCGTCACACGTTGGACGCGATGGCGCCGCCGTCGACCTGATACGTCGCCCCGGTGATGTAGGCCGCCTGCGCGGAGGCGAGAAACGTCACCAGGCTGCCGAGCTCGGTTGGCTCGCCCAGCCGGCCCACCGGGATCGCGGACCCCATCGCCGCCAGTCGGGCGGACACCTCTGCGGCCGGCAGCCCGGCGAGCGAGGCGAGAATCCGGTCGGTGCGGAACGCTCCGGGCAGCACCAGGTTGACGGTGATGCCGTCCTTGGCCAAACCGGGCACGAGCGCCTTCATCAGCCCGGCGAGGCCCGGCCGGAGGCCGTTGGACAGGTCGATGCCGACGACCGGCTGCTTGACCGAGCTCGACTGGATGCCGATGATCCGTCCCCACCCGCGCTCGCGCATCAGCGGGCTGACCGCCCGCACGAAGCGCACGAAGCCGAGCGTGACCAGTTCGAAGGCAGCCAGCCAGTCGTCGTCGGCGAAGTCCGCGAACACCCCGCGCGGTGGCCCGCCGGAGTTGGCCACCAGCACGTCCACGCCGCCGAACCGCCGCACGGTGGCAGCCACCACGTCCTCGATCCCGGCCGCGGTGGCCAGGTCGGCGGGCACGGCGAGCACCTGCGCACCGGTCGCCTGCCGGATCTCCGTCGCGGCAGCCTCCAGGTCG
>JASHSZ010000225.1 GCA_030040815.1 Streptosporangiaceae bacterium | reverse complement strand
CTGCGCAAGCGGATCGCTGACATCCTGGACCAGCTGGCCAGGGAGGACGCCGATACCGCGCAGCTGCTCGGCGGCTCCGGCCGGCAGCAGAGCCGGGGTAAGGCACCGGTGCCGGGCGTGGCGTCGCGGGCCAGGGCGGCCGCTGCCGAAGCCGCGTCCGGTCAGGGCGGAGCCGCCAGGGCCGACCTTGCCGCCCTCATCGCCGAGCTGACCGAGCAGATGCACGCCGCGGCCGCTGAGCTGCAGTTCGAGGTTGCTGCCAGGCTCCGGGACGAGATCCGCGACCTCAAGCACGAGATGCGCGGCATGCAGGCGGCCGGGGTATAGGCGGCGTCTGCCTAGCTCGGCGGTCCGCCCGGCGCGGTCGGCTGCTACAGCGGAAGTATCGGGCGAACGCCCAGGTTGGCAGCGGCGTAGGGTCGGATCATGGTGGTGAGCCTGCTCGCCGCGTTGCTGTCGGCCCTGTGCTACGGCATCGCTTCGGTGCTGCAGGCGATATCCGTCCGGGCGGCCAGCCGCCGCAGCGTAGCCCAGGTGGGCGCGGCAGGCCAGGGCGTCGACGCGGGGCTGCTGGTGCGGATGCTGCGCCAGGGCTTGTTCCTCGGCAGCATGGCGCTCGACCTGGTCGGCTTCGTGGCTCAGATCGTCGCGCTGCGGCGACTGCCGCTATTCGCGGTCCAGGCGATCATCGCTGCTAACCTCGCGGTCACCGCGGTCGTCGCGGCCTGGCTGATGCACGCTCGCCTCGCAGTGCGCGAGTGGCTCGCGGTCGCCGGCGTGGTCGTCGGCGTGGGCTTGCTCAGCCTGTCGGCCGGCGCGGAGGGCGCGGCGCGGGTCGGTTCGGCCTTCGAACTCGGGCTCATCGTGGCGGTGGCGGGCGTAGGTGTCGCGGGATTCGCGGTCGCACGGCTGCCCAACCCGGTGCGGACTCCCGCGCTCGGCGCGATCGCCGGCCTCGGCTACGGGGTGGTGGCGGTGGCCGCCAGAATCCTGCCAGGGTTCGGCGTCCTGCAGCTCGTCAAGAGCCCGCTCAGTTATACGCTCGCGGCGGCCGGAATCTTGTCCTTTCTGCTGTACGCGACGGCGCTGGAAGGCGGCAGCGTCACGACTGCCACCGCCGCGGTGATCCTGGCCGAGACAGCGCCACCGGCGCTCATCGGCGTCCTATTCCTCGGTGACACGACCCGGCACGGGCTGACCGCGGTGGCCGCCGTCGGCTTCGTTTTGGCGGTCGTGTGCGCGCTCTTGCTGGCCAGGTTCGGCGAGGCCAGCGACACCGGGAAGACCGGGGCCCGGCAGCCGCCGCACGAGTCGGAGTCGGTGGGCCGCAGGGCGGCGTTAAGGGCGAAATAACGGCTGAGTGCCCTAACTTCCCGCATACCCGTACAAGAGCCACTAGCTGCATGTATCCACGGCTCTTGAGCAATCAGCGGCCGTGTCTGCGGAGCGGGAGCCGCCACGTCTTGATATCCTGATACCCCGTGGGCGAGCGGGATTGCCGCCGAATCGGACCACGGGAGCGTCGTTGGCGATGTCAGTACATGGGTCACGGCCAGCCACGACCAGGCATCTCTTCGTCACCGGGGGCGTTGCCTCGAGCCTGGGCAAGGGCCTTACCGCATCGAGCATTGGTCGGCTGCTGAAGCTACGCGGACTCCGGGTGAGCATGCAGAAGCTCGACCCCTACCTGAACGTCGACCCGGGAACGATGAATCCGTTCCAGCACGGCGAGGTCTTCGTCACCGACGACGGGACCGAGACTGACCTCGACGTCGGGCACTACGAGCGGTTCCTGGACATCCGGCTGCCCGGTTCGGCTAATGTCACGACGGGCCAGATCTACTCGAGCGTCATCGCCAAGGAGCGCCGCGGCGACTACCTCGGCGACACAGTCCAGGTCATCCCGCACATCACCAACGAGATCAAGGCTCGTATCAGGGCGATGGCGAACGCTGAGACCGACGTGGTGATCACCGAGGTCGGCGGCACCGTGGGCGACATTGAGTCGCAGCCATTCCTCGAGGCCATCCGGCAGATCCGGCATGAGATAGGGCGCGACCGGTGCTTCTTTCTGCACGTCTCGCTGCTGCCCTACATCGGGCCGTCTGGCGAGCTGAAGACCAAGCCCACCCAGCACTCGGTGGCGGCGCTGCGCAGCATCGGCATCCAGCCCGACGCCATCGTCTGCCGGTCGGACCGGCCGATCAGCGACGGGCTGAAGCGGAAGATCAGCCTGATGTGCGACGTCGACGAGGAGGCGGTGGTCTCCGCGCCGGACGCCCCGTCGATCTACGACATTCCCAAGGTGCTGCACTCCGAGGGCCTCGACGCCTACGTAGTGCGCCGGCTGGGCCTGCCCTTCCGGGATGTGGACTGGACCGACTGGGATGCCCTGCTCCGCCGCGTGCACCGGCCGGCGCGAACCGTCACGATCGCGCTGGTCGGCAAGTACGTCGACCTCCCGGACGCGTACCTGTCGCCGGCGGAGGCGCTGCGCGCAGGCGGGTTCGCCCACGACACGGCCGTCAGCATCAGGTGGGTGACCAGCGACGACTGTCAGACGCCTGAAGGCGCGGCGCGGCACCTGGCCGACGTGGACGGCGTGCTGGTGCCCGGCGGCTTCGGCGTGCGCGGCATCGAGGGCAAGATCGGCGCGGTGCGGCACGCGCGCGAGAACGGCATCCCGGTGCTGGGCCTGTGCCTCGGCCTGCAATGCATGGCGATCG
>JASHSZ010000224.1 GCA_030040815.1 Streptosporangiaceae bacterium | reverse complement strand
CAGCAGGCGCGGTGGGGAAGCTGGGACCTGCCCGCGGTGCTACTGCCGCGCCGGTACAGCGACATGGTGGCGGCGGCCGGCGGCCTGCCGGTCCTGCTACCGCCGGTGCCTGGCGTCGCCGGCGTGCTGGCTCGGCTCGACGGGCTGGTCCTGTCGGGCGGCGGCGATGTCGAGCCGGCCAGCTACGGCGCCGCGCGCGACCCGGCCTGCGGACCGGCCAACCCGGACCGCGACAACGCCGAGGCCGCGCTCGCCCGGCAGGCGCTCGACACCGCCCTGCCCGTGCTCGGCATCTGTCGCGGCCTGCAGGTGATCAACGTCGTCCTCGGCGGGACGCTGTTCCAGCATCTGCCGGATGTGGTCGGCCACGACGGCCACTCGCCCGAGGAGGGCAGGCACGGCAGCCACAAGGTCAGCGTCGCACCGGGGTCACAGCTGGCCCGGCTGCTCGGCCGGACCGAGGCTGACGTGCCCACCCATCATCACCAGGCCATAGACCGGCTCGCCGACCGCCTTGTCCCGACCGCGTGGGCTGACGACGGCGTCGTCGAGGCAGTCGAGCTGGCCGACCCCGCGCCGTTCATGGTCGCAGTGCAGTGGCATCCCGAAGCCGGCGACGACCCGAGCCTGTTCGACGCCCTGATCGCCGCTGCCGGCGCTCGCCAGGCTCACCGCCAGCCAGACCCGGCACGCCGCCCGCCAGGCCGCGAAAGGCCTGCCGGATCGTCAGGTTCCGCCGTCGGCAAGGGCTAGCCGCGCCGCGCTGACGTCCTCGCGGCCGTGCCCGGCTTGGACCGCTGCGTGCCACTGCCGGGACAGGGCGGCCAGCAGTGGCGGCGCGTCCCCGCCGACGGCCTCGATGGCCAGGTCGACGTCCTTGAGCGCCCACTGCAGCGGGAACTCGGGCGCGTAGTCAGCGCGCTGCATCTTGTGCAGCTTGGCGTCGGCGATCGGCGCGTCCAGCGGTCCGCCTTCGATGACCTCGTCGAGCTGGCCTGCGTCGATGCCCAGCCGGTCGACAAGCTCGAGCGCCTCGGCGACACCCTCGATGAGCACCGACATGTAGGCGTTGACGGCCAGCTTCATCCGGCTGCCCGCCCCGGCCTCGCCGAGCCAGACGGTCTTGCGGCCGATCACGTCGAACACCGGCGCCACCACCGGAACCGCCGCGGGCGGCCCGGAGGCCAGGATCAGCAGCTGGCCGTTCTCCGCAGGCCCCTTGCTGCCGGATACCGGGGCGTCCACGAACAGCACACCGGGGCGCAGCCGCGCCAGGCGGTCGGCGACCTGTTTCGTGGCGGCGACGCCGATCGTGCCCATCTGCGCCCACGCCGCGCCGTCAGCGAGCTCACTGGCCGTGCCGTCGAACATGACCGCGGCCACGGCTTCGCCGTCCGGCAGCATGGTTATCACCACATCCGCGCCGGCGACGGCCTCTGCGGCCGAGCTAGCCACCCGCACTCCCGCGGCAGCCAGTGCGGCGGTGGCGGCCGCGGTCCGGTCCCATCCCGTGGTGTCGAGCCCGGCGCGGGCCAGCAACCGGGCCATTGCCGAGCCCATGATCCCCGTACCCAGCACTGTCACTCGGGTAGCTGCGCCGCTGCCCGTCGTCGCGTTCATCCGCTCACACCACCCGTTCGTCGGCCCGGACTTCGCCCGCCAGTGGCATACCCAGGTAATCGCAGGTTCAGCGTGATCGCTGCGGCCGGTCAGCCCGGCTAAGCCCGAGCGTTGCTGCCGGGCCCGGTGTAGTGTCGTGCAGCCCCGCAGAGCAAACCAATCGCGGCCGCAGCCGACAGCGTAGCTCCGCCAAGCCCGGCTAGCACCGGAACCGCCGCGGTGATTCCCGCCCCGGAGCTCGCCGTGTAGTAGGCGATCAAGAGCCCGAATCCGGTCATGCAGCTCTCCAGCCCGACCACGGTCCACCTGGTGCCCCGGAGGCCTCGCCCGAGGAGCACCGCGAGCACGCCCGAGCCGACGGCCAGCAACACAATCGCGAGGCACACCAGCCCGCCGATGACCAGGTACCAGGGTTCGCGGCTTCGGTTGTCCTGCGCGTTGCCAGCGACCACGGCAATCCCGCCCGTCGCAGCTGCCGCCCACAGGCAGGCCTGCAGCGCCAGCACGCAGCTGGCGAATCGAACCGCCGCTGGGGCGTCATCGTGCGTTCGCGTCGGCCGTGTCCCGCCGGACATAGCTTTAGCGTGCCTCGGTCTAGCCGGGATGAGCGGCGTCCCAGCGGGCCTGGTGCGCCGGGTAGATCTCGGACAGGTCACGCGGCAACGCCGCCTTGACCGAGCGGGTGCGCTCGTCGCAGAGCACCTCCTCGGCGCCTGCCTCGATCCCGTCGAGCGCCTGGTCGACCACGCTTTGCGGGCTGACCTTCGGCAGGTCGGCGAACGCCGTCCCCATCTCGGTGTCAATCACGCCGGCGAACACGCCGGTGACGAGCGTGCCTTGGTGCCGCAGCTCGATCCGGGCGGCGTTGGTGAGTGACCACGCCGCCGACTTGGAGGCGCAGTACGAGCTGTTCTGCGGGTTGGCGAACCACGACACGATCGACAGGACGTTGACCAGCGCCCCGCCCCCGTTGCGGGCGAGCACGGGGGCGAACGCCCGGCACATGCGCAGCGTGCCGAAGTAGTTCGTCTCCATCTCGGCGCGCGCGTCGGCCATATCCGGGGCCGCCAGCACCGGCGCGACCCGCATGATCCCGGCATTGTTGATCAGGATGTCGAGGCCGGCGCACCGTGCGACGGCCCCCGCAACGTCGTGGGCGCTGGTGATGTCGAGCCGGATCGGTATGGCACCGCTGCTCACCGCCGCAGCGGGATCCCGCACGCCGGCGTACACGGTCTCGGCGCCGCGCGCGAGCAGGCTGTCCGCGAACGCCCGGCCGAGCCCGCGGCCGGCGCCAGTCACCAGCACCCGCGCGCCCTCGATCCGTACTGCCATCATTGCTCCTGCCTCCCGAAGAACTTCGCCAGGTCCAGCACGCACCGTTGCTCGGGTTCTGGCTCGCCGGGAAGGCGAACCACGCCCGCTCGGGTGAAGCCGGCCTTCGCCAGCGCCCGGATCGACCTGGCGTTGGCGATGCACGGGTCAGCCACCACGTATCGCGCCGCCGGGTGTGCTGGCCGCACAACGTCGCGCACGTAGCTCCAGATCAGCTGCGGCCCGACGCCGCGGCCGGTCAGCTCACCCTGGCCGATCACGTAGTCGATCGCCACCGCGTGGCCCGGATCCTCCGGCGCGCCGTACCCGGTCGGCAGCGGGTAGTTCTGCAGGAAGCCGACATCCCGCCCGCCGATAACGGCTACGTGCACCCGGACCGGCGACTCCCCGGCTACCCGCGGGCCGTACTTGCGCTGCGACGCGGATAGGTCCAGCCGCTCGGGGAGCCAGCGAACAGCGTGCGGCGCGTGCTGCCAGCCGATGAGCGCGGGCAGGTCGGCCATCACCAGCGGCCGGAAGCCGACCTCGACCGCCAGCACGGACTCTGCTCGCCGGATCCCGGCGCCGACGACGGCCGGCTGACAGCGCGCGATCGCCGTTTCGGCGGCGAGCCACTCGAACCGGTCGTGCTCGGCGTCCAGCCGCGGCTGCAAGCTGGCCGGGACGTCCAGCCCGAAGTGCGCCCAAGCCCCGCTCAGATCTAGCGCCCGCACATCCGACGCCGCCGCCACCAGCCCGCTCTCCTCGGCCAGCTCGCGTAGCGCGGCAGCGAGGACCGGCTCGGCTGGCAGCCGCGAGCCAGACGGCGGCGTCCAGGCCCAGTCGCCCTCGTAACCCGGTCCGTGCTGAGCCCGGTGCAGGATCAGGTACTCGCCCGTGCCGGACCGGCGAACGTGTATCGCGGCGCCATGCGGCTGGTCCGGCGCGACCGGCAGCCCGTCCCAGGTGTATCCGGAAACCGCCGTCACAGAGCGAGTATCGCAGCCCCGCTAACCGCCGCAATCCGGATATTGTGCTGCCATGGCGGAGACGACGCAGCAACCTCCGGAGAATGCGGATACCGAGGCCAAGGACACCCAGGCGAAGGACCGCGAGCCAATCGATGACCTGGTCACCACCCGGCACACGATCGCGCTAGACGATGGTGAGCTGAGCTACACGGCCACCACCGGCCGGATCGTGCTGCG
>JASHSZ010000223.1 GCA_030040815.1 Streptosporangiaceae bacterium | reverse complement strand
CGGTGAACACGGCGCTGGCAACGCCCGCCCAGCTCGCCGCCACCACCCGGCTGGCCGACGTCACCGCCGCAGCCGGGCCGTTCGCCGAGACCACGGTGACCGCGAGCCTGACAACGCCCGGCATTTCGGGCTCGCAGTTGGTGCCGCTGCAGGTCACCGGCCGGGCGCGGCCCGGCGGTCCGGTCGACGATCTCACCCTGATCGCGGGCCACTGGCCGACCAGCGACAACCAGATCGTCTTGTCGGAGAACGCGCCGGGAGTACCCGGCGCGACATTCACGGTTGGCTCGCACCAGCTCACCGTCGTCGGCGTGGCGGACTCCGTCACCGACACCGCGGAGTTCTGGGTGCTGCCGGCGGAATTGACCGCGCTCGCCGGCCGCGACGGCGCCCGGCAGGCACAGATGCTCTACCGGTTCGCGAACGCGGGGACGGCCGCGGCGATCGCCGCCGACGTCGCCGCGGTGCGAGCCGCGCTGCCGCGTGGCGGGGTCCAGAGCACCAGCTCCTATCTGGTGGTGCGCCAGTCCGAGCAGAGCAACATCGCGCCGTGGGTACCGTTCATCATCGCGTTTGGCGTGCTGGCCCTCGTGATCTCGGTGCTCATCGTCGTCAACGTGGTGAGCGGCGCTGTCGTCGCCGGGACCACCCGGATCGGCGTGCTCAAGTCGATCGGCTTCACCCCGGCCCAGGTGGTGGCCTCGTACGTGCTGCTCGTGGCGGTGCCCGCGGCCCTCGGCTGCGTGATCGGGGCGCTCTGTGGAAACCTGCTCGCCATCCCGCTGCTCCATCAGAACGCTCAGGTCTACCAGGTTGGGGCGCTGGGCGTGCCGGTCTGGGTCGACGTCGCGGTGCCGCTCGCCGTGCTGGCGCTGACCGCCGTCGGCGCGATAGGGCCGGCGCTCCGCGCCGGGCGGATGAGCGCCGTCCAGGCGATCGCGACCGGCCGAGCCCCGCGGCCCGCACACGGGTACCTGGCACACCGGGCACTCGCCCGGCTCGGGACGATGCCGCGGGCGGTCACCCTGGGTCTGGCAGCGCCCGCCGCCCGGCCGGCCCGCACACTGGTGACCGCCGTGGCGGTCGTCCTCGGCGCGGTCGCGGTCACGTTCGGCGCCGGTCTGGCGACGTCGCTGACCCGGGCCTACGCCGACATCTCCCAGTCCTCGCTGTCGGTTCGGGTATTGGCCATCCCGACCGGCGCGCCGCCCGGGCCGACGGCCGCAGGCGGCAAGGGCAGCGGCGGGATCACGGTCGGTCCCGGCGGACCGGGTGGGCCGGCCGCTCTGACCGCGGCGCAACAGCGCACCATCGCGGCGACGCTGGCTGCCCAGCCGGGCACGCTGCACTACATCTCGGAGGGCCAGGACCAGCTCAACCCGCCCGGCCTGACCAGCGGCCTGAACGTGACCGCCTACGGCGGCAACCCGACCTGGTCCGGTCTCGCGCTGATCTCCGGCCGCTGGTATTCCGGCGCCGCGGAGGCCGACGTCAACACGCTGTTCCTCACCGACACCGGCACGTCGGTGGGCTCGACGTACACGCTCAGCTCCGGCGGTCACACCGTCACGGTGCGGATCGTCGGCGAGGTCTTCAAGCCAGGAAACCACGTCGACATGTACCTGAGCCCCGACACGCTCGCCGCGGTCGACCCCGGTGTGGGAGTGCAGGAGTACGACGTCTCGCTGACGGCAGGCATCAACCCGCAGGCGTACGCCAATCGGGTATCGGCGAAGCTCGGCAGCTCGTACTTCGCCGGGTCGCCGCACGGCGGCAGCAGCGTGTTCGCCGCGGTGGACACGCTCGTCACGCTGCTGACCCTGCTGATCATGGTGGTCGCCGGCCTCGGCGTGCTCAACACGGTGGCGCTGCAGATCCGGGAGCGGGCGCACGACATCGGGGTGTTCAAGGCGGTCGGCATGACACCGCGGCAGACCCTCGCCATGATCCTCTGCTCGGTCACCGTCGTCGGCCTGGTCGCCGGGATCATCGCCGTGCCCGCCGGCATGTACCTGCACGACGGCGTGGTGCCGGTCACGGCGCACGCGGCGAACTCAGGTATCCCGGCGTCGCTGCAGAAGGTCTATTTCCCCTGGGAGGTCGTCGTGCTGGCGCTGGCCGGCCTGGCCATCGCCATCGCGGGCGCGCTCGGCCCGGCGAGCTGGGCAGCGGGCACCAGGACCGCGTTCGCACTGCGGGCCGAGTAAGCACTGCGGCCCTGGTAGTCCGGAGCGCGGGCGATGCCGGGGCCGCCCGCGCCCCGACGCATCGGCACGTTATAACGCCGCCGGCCGCGACCGTCCAGTCGACGGCGTGCCGAACGGCCAGTTCCACGAAAAAAATAGCCTTTATCCGTTTTGTGTGTCGCTTAGTTACATGATTGCCATGATTCGCCAGCAACCTCCGGTCCGGTAAAAAAGTCCCGACGTTCATCACCTGGGGGGGTCGGGGAGATGCTAGTGCGGGATCAGCTGCTGGGCTCGACCCAGCCAGTGCTCTCGATCTGCCTGGAGCCAGGCGAGAGCGTCGTCGGGCCGACCGCTGGGTTCGCGTGGATGACCGACTCCATCCAGCTGACCGCCGACCAGCCGGGGCTGAGCACCTACACCGCGAAGACCGACGCGGGCACGATCGCGTTCGCTGCCAGGCAGCCGAGTCACATCGTGCCCGTCGACATAACGCCGGGCACCGCATACCTGGTGCATGACCGCGCGTTCCTCGCGGCCACGCCGGGCATCGAGGTCGGCACCCCCGACCAGGCCCTGCCAGGCGGTACCGGGTCAGCCGACCCGACGCTCCCGCTGCGCCGCATCAGCGGCAACGGCAGGGCGTGGGTGGCGCTGCCCGGCGACACCGTGCGGCATGACCTGGCGGCGGGCGCGTCCCTGCGCGCGCATCCGTGGCACATCGGGATGACCGACGCGTCCGTCACCGTGCAGCTGGCCGAGCTGCCCCCGTCCGCGGCCAGCTGGGCAGGTACGAAGGCCCACCAGATCGCTGTCCTGTCCGGACCCGGATCGGTGTGGCTGCTATCGCTGGCACTGCCCGACACCTGGGCCGAGCCGGTACCGTCCCCGCGCTATCCGTCACCCCGCGAAGGAGGTACCACGAGGTGAAATCTCTTGCCTTACCACCAGGCCGACGGACTGTCGTCGCCGCTATGACCATTGGCGTCGCAGCCCTCGCCCTGGCCGCCTGCGGCGGCTCGCACAGCCCGTCTGCCGCCAGCTCGAGCAGCAAGCCGGCGAGCTCGCACAGCTCCAGCTCACCGGGCTCGACAACGGCCGTGTCGGCTAACTCCGTGCCGTTCCCGGTCGGCGTCGGCGACACCTGGATGTACACGACGTCGGACGCGGCCGGAACGACCGGCACCGTGACCAACCAGATGACCGCGGTATCCCCGGTATCGGGCGGCGAGCAGGTGACGATGGACAGCACCAACGACATCCTCGGCGCCACGACGAACAACACCGCGTACTACATCTTCCACTCGGACGGCTCGATCACCCTGCCGTTCAGCCAGTTCAATACCGGCAGCACGACGTCCGACGTCAAGCTGATTTCCGGCACGCTGGAGTGGCCGTCGGCGTCCGCGCTGGCGTCCGGGGCGACGTCGACGAGCACGCTGCAGATCCAGTTCACCGTCAACGGCACGACCGAGAACGTGACCGCCACCATCACGGTTAAGGGCGCCGGCAGCCAGTCGGTGACGGTCCCGGCCGGCTCTTACACCGCCACAGTGGTGGACATGACCATGAGCGAGACCGTCGAGGGCATCCCGGTGAGCGACACCGTAACAACGTGGCTCGCGCCCGGCGTGGGGCCGGTGAAGAGCGAGGTGGCGCTCGACGAGAACGGCACCACCACGGTCGCGGGAACGCAGGAGCTGACCTCGTTCACGCAGGGCTGACCGGCTCGCCCAGTTAGCTCCGCGGCAAGCGCGGTGCGGGCCTGCGATGGAGGGGGTCGCAGGCCCGCACCATCCTGGTGCCGCCAGCTCCGCTGCCGGACGCTATCGTCAGTGCCGAGGCGGGGTCCTAGCGCCGCTTCTGGCCGATCACGTCACGGGTCGGCGCGGGTTAGCCAGCACGTCGGCCGCCACGGCCTCGAGCACCGATTCGTCGCCTGCGTACGGGTCGTCCGGCCGCGGATAGTGCGTGATGACATCAGTGAAGCCTAGCTCCGCGGCGCGCCCGGCCACGTCCGCGAAGTAGGCCGCGCTGCGAAGCGCATAGCTGCCGGACGCGTCCACGGATAGATACCTCGGCACCGCGGCGGGATCGCGCCCGGCCGCGCCGAGCGCGTCAGTGAACCTAGCGATGCCGTCGCCCACGACGCGCCACCACGCGTCCAGCCCGGCAGCCCGGCCGCCAGAGAACACCCAGCCGTCGCCGAGGCGCGCCGCGACGGCCATCGACCTCGGCCAGTCCGCCGCGAGGACAACCGGGATCCTCGGCCGCTGCACGCAGCCGGGCAGGTTCCGCGCGTCGACTGCGCGGTAGTAGTCGCCGCTCCAGGTGACGTGGTCGGCCCGCAGCAGCAGGTCAAGGAGCTCAGCAAACTCGCCGAACCGGTCGAGGCGCTGTCGCGGCGTCAGGGACGGCTCGCCCAGCACCTTGGTGTCGAAGCTAGCACCGCCCGCGCCCGCGCCGAGGCCGAGCACGATCCGGCCGCCGCTGATGTCATCGAGCGCGGTGAGCTGGCGCATGAAACTCACCGGATGCCGGAAGTTCGGCGACGCGACGAGCGTGCCGAGCCTGATCCGCTCGGTGACGGTAGCGGCCGCCGTCAGGGTGGGAACAGCGTCGAACCAGGGCCCGTCGACCAGCGAGCGCCAGCCGAGGTGGTCGTAGGTCCAGGCGTGATCGAAGCCGTATTCCTCCGCCAGCCGCCACCGCCGCGCCGACTGCCGCCAGGGCTGGTCGGCGAGGATGATGAGGCCGAACCGCACGACCGGTATGGTACCGGCCCGACCACGCTGGCAGCGGGTCACGGTGATCGCTACGATCAACGGATCGTCGGCCGCCGACAGGCCGACCGTCGCCGCAACCCCCGCAGAGAGTTGAGCTGGCGTGCCATGACAGCAGATCCGTACCAGGCCGCGGCGGCGAGTGCCGCGCGGCTAGCCGAGCTGACCGGCAAGCCACGGCACGACGTCGCGGTGGTGCTCGGCTCCGGCTGGGCTGCCGCGGCGGACGCGCTGGGACCAGCCGACAGCATCGTCGCGGCCACCGACCTCGGTGCACCGGCGCCCACTGTCTCCGGCCATCTGGCCATCGTCCGCTCGCTGCGCCTGGGCGGCCGAGAGGTGCTCGTCTTTCTCGGCCGCGTGCACCTGTACGAGGGGCACTCCCCCGCTGTCGTCGTGCACGGCGTGCGGACAGCGATCTCGGCCGGCTGCACGGAGGTGATCCTGACCAACGCCGCGGGCGGCATCGCCGACGGGCTCCAGCCTGGCCAGCAGGTGCTCCTCAGCGACCAGCTCAACCTGACCGGCGCGTCGCCGCTCGCTGGTTCGCCGCCGCCAGCCGGATACGCCTCCAGGTTCGCCGACATGACGGGGCTGTACTCGGCGGAACTGCGCGCTGCCGCACGGGCGGTGGCGCCGGACCTCGTCGAGGCCGTGTACGCCGGCCTCATGGGGCCGCAGTACGAGACGCCAGCCGAGGTCCGCATGCTCCGCGACCTGGGGGCCGGCCTGGTCGGCATGTCCACCGTGCTGGAGGCCATCGCGGCCCGGCACCTCGGCGCGGCGGTGCTCGGTATCTCGCTGGTGACCAACGTCGCCGCCGGTCTGTCACCGCAGCCGATCGACCACGCCGATGTGCTCGCGGCCGGCCAGCACGCCGCTGCCCGGATGGGCACGCTGCTCGCGGCGATCGTGGCCGGGGACCGCTGACATGCCCACCGAGGACGTGCGCCGGCAAGCGGCCGCCTGGATCGCCGCCGACCCCGACCAGGAGGACAGGGCCGAGCTCGCAGCGCTGCTCGCGGACGACAGCCCCGAGGCCACCGCGGATCTCGCCGACCGGTTCAGCAGGCGGCTGAGCTTCGGCACCGCCGGCCTGCGCGGCGCGGTGGGTGCCGGGCCGAACCGGATGAACCGCGCGGTGGTGACGGCAGCGACCGCCGCGCTCGCGTCCTTTTTGCTCGGCAGGGACCCGGCCGCCGCGGACGCCGGAGTCGTGGTCGGCTGCGATGCCCGGCACCGCAGCGAGCAGTTCGCGGCACAGGCGGCCGGCGTGCTCGCGGGCGCGGGAATCCGGGTGCTCCTGCTGCCGAGCCGGCAGCCGACCCCGTTGCTCGCCTACGCGGTGCGATACTTTCGGGCCGCGGCCGGGGTAATGATCACCGCGAGCCACAATCCGCCCGGTGACAACGGCTACAAGGTCTACCTCAGCGATGGCGCGCAGATCGCGCCGCCCGCCGATACCGACGTCGAGGCGGCGATGGCCGCCGCTGGACCACCCGCCGCCGTCCCTGTAGCCTCGGCCGACAGCCCGCTCATCAGCCAGGCCGGCGACGAGGTGGCACAGGCGTACCTCGACGCGATCTGCGCAGAGCTCGGGCAGGCGCCCACCGGCTCGGCCTGGCTCCGGCTCGTCTACACCCCGCTGCACGGCGTCGCCGGGGAGCTGGCTCTGCGGGCGTTCGAGCGGGCTGGCTATCCTCAGCCGGACCTGGTGGCGGCCCAATTCGAGCCGGACCCTGCCTTCCCGACGGTGCGCTCCCCCAATCCCGAGGAGCCCGGCGCGCTCGACCTTGCGCTCGCCCAGGCGCGCCGGTCCGGTGCGGATCTCGTGATCGCCAACGACCCGGACGGTGACCGGCTGGCAGTCGCGATCCCGGATCCGGCCGCACCGGGCGGATACCGCCAGCTCACCGGCGATCAGGTGGGCGCCGTGCTCGGCTCGTTCCTGCTCGGTCGGGCGGCGGCCGAACCCGACGTCAGGATGTCGGATCAGCTGGTGGTCAGTACCGTCGTGTCCGGCTCGCTGCTGTCGAAGGTCGCGGTCGCCGCGGGCGCACAGTACGCGCAGACGCTGACCGGGTTCAAGTGGATCGTCCGGGCCGCCGACCGGCGAGCGGATGCCCGCTTCTGCTACGGCTACGAGGAGGCGCTCGGCTACGCGGTCACCCGCGCTGTGCGCGACAAGGACGGGATCAGCGCCGCGCTCGCCGTGCTGAGCGTCGCGGCGACCGCGTGGTCGGGAGGCCAGTCGCTGCAGGACTGCTACGACAGCCTGGAAGAACGGCACGGTGTTCACGTCACCGCGCAGCTCAGTGTGTCCACGGCGGAGGTCGACGTGATGTCCCGGCTGCGGGCCGCCCCGCCGACCGAGCTGGACAGCGAGCCGGTCGTCGCCACGACGGACTACACGGGCGGCTGGGATCTGCCGTCCGCCGACATGCTCCGCTACCAACTGCCGGGCGGCCGGGTGGTGATCCGGCCGAGCGGCACCGAGCCGAAGATTAAGGCCTACCTTGAGATCGTGGAATCGGTGACGGGCCGTACCCTGGCCAGTGCCCGCCAGGCCGCCGAGGAGCGGATGTCTCGGCTGCGCGCCGCCGTCGCCGAGTTGCTGGGCTAGTCGGGCACGCCGATGATGACGTCCGACGCCTTGATGATCGCGACCACTTGGCTGCCCTCAGCGAGGCCAAGCTCATTGGCCGCCTCAACGGTGATCGAGGCGACGAGCCGGGTGCCGCTGGCATCCAGCACCACATTGGCGGTGGCCTCGCCTCGAGTGATCCCGGTGACGGTCGCGTTGATCTTGTTACGCGCGCTGAGACGCATGGCTGCTCCGATCGGGCCGGAAGTGTCGGACCCCAGGCTCTGACAACTGGGTCGAGACCATAATGCCGGACGCGGTCGCTGGCTACGCCTGTCGTGTGCGCGGTTGCCCGCGCCCGGTGCCGGGTGGCAAGCTCGTGTGCATGACATATCGCGGGCACGAGCACGCCGGGCACGACCACAGCGAGCCCGGCCACGGCCAGCCCGGCCATATCCACGATGCCAGCTGCGCGGTCGCCCACGGCACGGCGGCACCGGTACCGGCGCCGGACAAGGTGCTCGCCGCGGTGTTCGCGACGTCGGTGGCGAGCTACCTGCTGCGCTACGGCGCCGACGTGGGCTACCGCACCGTCCTCATCGAGCCCGACCCGGAGCGGGCGAAGGCGGTCGATGCAGACGGGTTCGAGCTCGCCGACGCTTTCGACGGCGCCGCGGCCGCGGTGTCGGATGTGGTCGTCACCGATCACCACCGGCCCGAACTGGGCCTTCAGCTACGCGACGCGCTGGCGGCGGGCGCGCGCTGGGTCGGCATCATGGGTAACCCGCGGGCCGAGGCCCCGCATGTCGCCGCGCTGACCGAACTCGGCGTCCCGGCAGCCGAGATCAGCAAGGTGCACCGACCGATCGGCGTCAACATCGGCTCGCACACTCCGGCCGAGATCGCCATCGCGACGATCGCCGGCCTGATCGCCGACCGCAACGGCAAGCCGGGCGGCTTCACGTTCTGATCCGGCGCCGCTGGCGCGGATTCTGGGGGGAGGGCGCCGGTGCCCGCGCAGACTGATTCTGGTACGCCGCTGGCGCGCAAGCTTGGCATCGGCGAGGGCGATGAGGTGGCGCTCATCGGCGCGCCCGAGTGGCTCGAGGACACCCTCCGCGCGGTGCCGGACGTGGCCAGCGTGCACACCGACCTAGTGGAAGATGAGCGCTACGACGTGATCGTCGCCTTCGTAACCCGCCGCGCAGAGCTGGAGTCGGAACTTCCCCGGCTGCGCGCCCGGATGGCGCCCGCGTGCGGGCTGTGGATCGCGTGGCCGAAGCGCTCCGCCCGGCTGCCGACCGACATGACCGACGAGGCGGTGCGCGAGGTGGCGCTGCCGACCGGACTGGTGGACAACAAGGTCTGCGCGATCGACGACACGTGGTCCGGGCTCCGGCTAGTGATCCGCCGGCAGCTGCGTTAGGGGGGAACGGGGTCGCCTGGCGCTCGCCGGCCGCCGACGGCCGCGGTTTTCCGGGTGAAGTAGGGGTGCTTCCCGATACCAGTCTGGCTCCGGCCACGGCACCGTGGCAGACATGGACAGTTACTCCGAAGACTCGCAGCACTACTCCGAAGACTCGCAGCACCGCAGCGAGCAGACCGACTACCGCCGGGGCGGCACCGCGGGCGGCCCGGCCCGGCCGCCACTTCGCCGCCCGACCAGCGGGCGCGTACTGGCTGGGGTGGCGGCCGCCCTCGGCCAGTACTTCAACCTCGACGCCACGATCGTTCGCGTCGCGTTCGCCGTGCTGACGGTGATCGGGTTCACCAGCCTGGCCTACTTCGCCTTCGTCCCGCTGTACCTCGGCGGCATCCCGTTGTACCTCGCGTGCTGGCTGCTCATTCCCGAGGAGGGCAACGAGCAGTCGATCGCCGGCCGGCTGGTCGCCGGCCGGCAGCACCGGCCGGGCTGAGCGCGGCTACTCAACCAGGAGCTCGCCCTCGAACATGCCGAGGTCCTCTCGGTACAGCTCGAGGCCGACACCGTTCGGGTCGCGGAAGTACATGCTCGCGTCGGCGCCGCGGTCGGGGCCGAGGTAGTCGACGCCGGCCGCCTCGAGCTTGCGCTTCGCCGCCTCGAACTGCTCGGCTGTCACCGAGATCGCGAGGTGCTGAACGCCGCCGATGGTTTCCTGCCATGCCGGGTGGTCGTAGCCGGGGAAGTCGAAGAAACCGAGCAGGTTGTGGTTCCCGATGTCGAAGAAGAAGTGGTTGGAACCGGTGTAGTCCCGGTTCTCCACCAGCTCGACCAGCGGGAAGCCGAGGAACTCCTGGTAGAACTTGATGGTCTCCTCGGTGTCCTTGCAGATCAGCGCCAGGTGGTGCACGCCGCTGACGGTGCTGGCCGGCCGCTCAGCCAGCGGCCGCAGGTACTTCTGGCGCAGTTCTTCGCGGCGTGCCCGCACTCTGGCGAGTTCCT
>JASHSZ010000222.1 GCA_030040815.1 Streptosporangiaceae bacterium | reverse complement strand
CAGCCGGGCGACGGGCGCAGGCCGCCGGTCCGGTTCCGGTCGGGCCGCTGGCTCGGCAGGCGGCGCGGCGGGGCGGGCTCGCGGCGCCGGTGGCCAATGGCGTACCGAACGCTCCTGGAATGGCGACCGCGACGAGGCAGCCGAGCGGCCACCACATCAAGCCGCTGGTCAGCGCCGGGATGGCGGCGACAGCCGCGGGACCCGGCGCAGCAGTAACGATCGGCGGTGGCGAGGTGACGCTGAGCCGCGCAGCGACGGTCGCGACAACCGTGACGACGGACGGCGCGGTGATCGCGCCAGCGCGCGCCGAGGTGAGGATAGCCGCGACCGCGGCTACGCGCCCGCGAGCCGCCGACCGAGCCGCCCCGGTGGCCCGGCTGCCCGGTCACACGCGGATGTCCGCCGTCCGGCGCGCCGGATGTCCGGAGCGCCGGACGCGACCAGGCCGGGTCGGGGTATCCGCCCAGGCCGAGGCGTGCCTCAGACAGGCGATGACGGACGCGGCCGCGACGGTGCGCCTGGGGCTCGCCGGATCACTGATGAAGCGCGGCTGGACATCCCAGACAGCGTTGTGGCCGAGCAACTGGATCCGGCGGCCACGGCGGAGCTGCGGACACTTCCCGGTGATCTGGCCGAGGTGATCGCCCGGCTGCTGGTCGCAACCGCAGCGTCCGATGACCCTGACCAGGCGTACCGCTATGCCAAGCAGGCGCGAGGCCTCGCGGCCAGGGTCGGCGTGGTCCGGGAGACCTGCGCCATCGCCGCATACCAAGCCGGCGACTGGGCCGGCGCGCTGACCGAGTTTCGGGCGGCTCGTCGACTCACGGGTCGGCACAGCTACCTGCCCCTGATGGCCGACTGCGAACGGGCCCTGGGCCGCCTCGACCGCGCGCTCGAGCTCGTCACCGGGCCCGAGGCCAGCGCCGCGGACCGGGAGACCCAACTCGAGCTGCGCATCGTCGAGTCCGGCATCCGGCGCGATCAGGGTCTGCTGGACGCCGCCGTGGTTGCCCTGCAGGGACCTGAGCTGCGCGGCGGACGGATCCGGCCAGAGCACGCCCGGCTCTACTACGCCTACGCCGACGCTCTCTTGCAGGCAGGCCGCGAGGACGACGCGCGCGAGTGGTTCGGCCGCGCCGCGGCCGCGGATATCGACGGCGAGACTGACGCGGCCGAGCGTGTCGAGGCGCTGGATGACATCGGCTTCGACGACCTCGGAGAGGAACCAGAGGAGGAGGCCGACGAGAGCCCCGAATAGCCACGCACGACCCGCACGACGCATTCCTCCCCGGCTCGGAACCACGATTGGCGCTGGCGTCCGCACGGCCTTCTCGGAAGGGCTGGGCTGTGCGACGCCGGCGACCTGACCGGGCGGGGTAGCCCTTACCTGCGCGGCGCCATCACCGGCCTCGCCAGTTCCTTGGCGGGGTCCTGCACACCCTCCCGTTCCTGCTTCCTCAGTACCACGCAGCGGTGCTGCGCGCGCTCGCGGCGATGGCGGCCGGGCTTGTGGCGCTGGCGTGGATCCGGCACCGGTTTTTTCGCCGCTCGTTCGTCTCCGTGACGCTGGGCGGGGTCATCATCGCCGCGCTCGGCGCTGCACTCGGAGCGGTGAGCTGACAGCAGGACGGGGCACCATTTAGCCGAGCACCTCCGCGTCCTGGAGCGACCGCAGACGCGGCCATAGGTACCCGAAGGCCTCCTGCACGTCCAGGGCCGCCAGCCGTCGCGCTTCCCCCTCGTCCCGCAGCTGCATGGCCAGATCGAGGAGACCGGCCTGGCCCGACGCTCGGAGCCACTCGGCCGCTGAGCCGCTGACCAGGCCCGGCCCGAGGCGGGACATCAGCGTGCCGAACAAGCCGACATCGTCCTCGCGCGGCCCTATCATGATCACCTTGGCCGGCCGGGCGGCCTCGCGGGGGGACAGCGGGCTGAAGTCGTGACATCCCTTCCAAAGCGGATCAGCACCCGCGTACCGGACGGCGGCGACGGGTCCTAGGCGGATCGCGGCCGAGCACTGGATGCAGGGTTCGAGCGTGGTGGTCAGCAGCAGGCGATCCGTCTGACGGTACGGGAGTCTGGCCATCACGTTCGCCTCGGCATGGGCCAGCGCTGACCCGAATACCTCGCCGGGCGGCCCGTCGCTGTCGGCTACGCGGTTGCGCGCCGCGTGCACGATGACGCCTTCTGGCGTGGACGCACACGCGCCGATCGGGATGTTCCCCGTCCGGAACGCCTCCCAGCCCTGGCGGAAGGCCTCCCGCCACGGGTCATCTAGTTCGGACCAGAGGTCCTCCGGCGTGGCAGGCAGCCCGCGGGTCATGCTCGCCAGTATGAAACCGCCGCCGACCCTGGGCCAGCGGGATTGCTGCCGGGAACCGCTGCCGAGCGCGGTCCCCGGGGACAGCCAGTGCCGGGAGGCTGTTGGCCTAGACGTCCTGCCTGCGGCCAGCCGCGCCTGCTGATCCGCGCGATCCCCGGCTACACGGGGAATGACTCAGTGCTGATGCGACGATCATGGTGCTGGAGCGGCGGCCGTTGCGGTCAGAGGCCCTGTCCAGCGAGGCGATAGCACGATGCGGCGGCGGCGCGACGGCGGTGTCGACCGGCAGACCGTGCTGAGCCCCCGCCCGGCCGTGTATCGCGCGGTGCTGAAGAGCGCCGAGCGCGTCTGGCACGGCCGCCGGGTCAAGGACCTGCGCCGCAGCGCGAAGGAGTTCGAACTCATGAATCGGGCGCTGGGTTTCGCTGCCCTGGCGATCCTCACCGTGATCCCGCTGCTCATCGTCATCGCTGCGGCCAGCCCGGCCCCGCACCACGGCCTTGCCAGGTGGGTGATCTACGGCATGGGGCTGACCGGCTCCTCGGCAGCCGCCGTGACACGGCTGTTCTCGGCCCCCGCCCGGGTGCTGGGCTCGACGAGCGTGTTCGGTGCGCTGCTGCTGGCCGTCGCCGGGGTGTCGTTCGCGGGCAGCGTGCAGGGCGGGTTCGAGCGGATCTGGGGACTTCCCGCAGGGCCGTGGCACAAGATCTGGCGTCAGGCGGTATGGCTGCTCGCCCTCATCGCGTACATCTACGCGGCGGCCACCGTGGGTGCCGTGACGCACGGCGGGCTGGCCGAGACCATAGGGCGGGTGGCAGTCGCGGTCCTGCTCGGCATCGCCTTCTTCTGGTGGGGGCTTCGCTTCCTCGTGGGCGGCCGAGTGAGCTATCTCGCGGCCATGCCGGGTGCCATCACCACCATGGCGTGCCTGGCCGGCTTGCGAGTCTTCTCCGGCTTCGTCTTCGAGCCGCTCATTGCTCGGAACGCCGTCAGCTACGGCGCGCTCGGCACCGTCTTGATCGTGCAGTCCTGGCTGATCGGCGTCGGCTGGGTGGTCTATGGCGGTCAGCTGTTCGGCCGCTGGTTTCACGACGCCTGGCTGCGCGGATGGGCGGATGACCGCTGGGGCCACGGCCAGGCGGAGCGGGGCCCGGAGGAGGGATGCGCCCGGTGACCACCGCAGCGGTACCCGAGCAAGAACCGTCGCTAGCTGTCCAAGCCGAGCGCAGCAGCCCGACGGCGACGGCCGATCGGCGACTGCGCACGCACGCAAGGCACTAACGCCAGTCGCGCACGCCTGTTCCCTATGCGCCGCGTCCCTCCAGTGAGCGACGGCGGGCTGGGTGCGGCGGCTGCGGTCGCCCTATGAGCGGCGGCCCAAACGACCTCGTTCCCGCCTTATGGGGTTCGATCTTGACGGCAGCCGGCCGAGGCCGGCTTTCATAAAGCGACCGGTCTGGAAGGGGCTTGCCGATGAAGACCAGCACGGATCGCATCCTGACGACCCATACCGGAAGCATTGCCAGGCCGGACGATCTCATCGAGCTCATGCGCGCCAAGGAGAATGGCCGGCCGTATGACCGCGACGTGTTCGAGGCGCGCGTGACCGCGGCCGTGGCGGATTGCGTGCGGCGTCAGGTCGAGGCCGGGCTCGACGTCATCAACGACGGGGAGCAGCGCAAGAGCGGGTTCGCCAGCTACCTCACGGAGCGGATCGGCGGCTTCGAGGAGTTGCCCCCTGACGAGCGCCAGTTCGAGTCCCCAGGGAGCTCGTGGCCGGAGGTCGGCGAGTTCCCCGAGTACTACGAGCGCTACTTCAAGATCGCCATGTTCGGCGCCATGCTGAGCCCGCAGCGAGAGCTGGTGTGCCGGGGCCCCGTCACCTACACCGGGCAGCAGGCGGTCGCGACCGACATCGCGAACCTGAAGGCCGCACTGGCGGGTCAGCAGTACACGGAGGTGTTCATGTCCGCTGCCCTGCCGACCGGCCTGGCCGAGCAGCAGAACCAGTACTACTCCTCGCGCGACGACTTTCTCACGGCTCTCGCCGATGCCGTGCACGAGGAGTACCGGGCGATCATCGACGCCGGATTCCTGATCCAGCTGGACGATCCGGCCGCGGCCCGGCTCTGGGGGCACGCCGACGCCGAGCCGACCGAGCGAGCCAGGCGCGTCGGTGCGATGGTCGAGCTCATCAACTACACGCTCCGGGACATCCCGCCAGAGAAGGTCCGCTATCACACCTGCTACGGCATCAACCAGGGACCGCACGTTCACGATCTCCACCTGCGGGACTTCATCGAGCCGATGCTGAAGGTCAATGCCCAGGCGGTCTCGTTCGAGGTGATGAATCTCCGGCACCTGCACGACTACCACGCCTTCGAGGACGTGCAGCTGCCAGACGGCAAGGTCATCATCCCGGGCATGCTCAGCAACGGGGCCAACTGGGTGGAGCACCCGGAGCTGATCGCCGAGTTCACGGTGCGCTACGCCGAGCTTGTCGGCCGCGAGAACGTGATGATCGGCAACGATTGCGGGTTCGCCTCGCAGGCTGGTAGCCGCGAAATCGATCCCACGGTCGCGTGGGCCAAGTTCGCGGCGCTCGCCGAGGGCGCTCGCATCGCAACCGGGCGGCTGTGGCGGCGCTGACGACCGCCTCCAGAGTCGCCTGCTAGCGACTCCCGCCGGGCACGCGCCGTTGCCTTGGCGGGCCGCTAGGCGAGGGGGGCAGGTTACTGCCTGCGGTGCCGCTCACCGCCCGGTGGCCTGACCCTCGGTCATGTCCAGCCAGTGCAGGATGCCCGCGACGTTGGCCTGCGCTGTGCTGGTCCGGTCGTACTTCGCCGCCAGCGTCGGGTCCGCGCCGTCGGCGAGTACCCGGTAGCGCTCACGGGTCCGCCGTGCGACCATGGCGGCCGCGTGGTCGAGATCGAGGCCGGCCCGGCGCGCCTGCCGCGTCTCGTCCACCCACAGCCGGATCTCCGCCGCCGACCTCTCCAGCGTCTCGGCCACGGCCGTGACCGGCCCGAAGTGGCTGAACAGCAGCCGCGTCGGCCGCATCGCGTCAAACGCGCGCAGCGACTCGAGCGCGACGTCGAGGTCGAAGTCCGGCGGCGGCGTGGCAGGCCGCAGGTCGCCGGTCTCCTGGATGTAGATGCCGGCCGCGTCGCCTACGTACAGATCCCCGCTCACCGAGTCGATCAGGCCGACATGATGCCTGGCGTGCCCGGGCGAGTAGTGGCTCTCCAGCCTGCGCCCGCCGCCGAGGTCCACGACGCCGGTCGTGGAGACCGCTCGGATCCGCTCCGGCGGCGTGGGCGCCAGCGTTCCGAACAGCTCGTCGAGCTCGTCGCCGTACACCAGCCGTGCGCTCGCCATCAGCCGAGACGGGTCCGCGAGGTGCCGGGCCCCGAGTTCGTGCACGACTATCTCGGCCGACGGGAACATCGCCGCGATGTCGCCGGTACCGCCCGCGTGGTCAAGGTGGATGTGCGTGACTACCACGCTGGCGAGGTCACCCGGCCCGATGCCGAGCGCGCGGAGCGCGTCCCGAACCACCGGAGCAGATGGCGCGGTGCCCGTCTCTACCAGGCACGGCCGGTCGGCGCGGATCAGGTAGCCAACGTGATGCCGTCGTAGCCGGCCATCCGGGTGTCGATCTGGTAAACGTCGTGGCCCAGGTCGGTGATGAGCTCGCCCACGGCATAGTCCGGTGCGACTTCGTCCACCCGGACATAATGCCAGCTAGCTCCCCGATCACCAGGAGGCCGCGTTGACCAGCGCTACGCCGGGCCCGGCGCTTCCGGTGGCCGAGCGCTGGTTCGACGTCACCGAGGTAAGCGACGGGATCTTCCGCATCACCGAGCCGCACGTCCACGACTACGTCCGGTCCAACGCCTGGCTGATCCACGGCAGCGCGGCGCACCTCCTTGTTGACTCCTGCCTCGGCGTCGGCAGGCTCGCGGACGAACTGGCCGCCTTGCTTGACCGCCCGGTGATCGCCGTCGCCACGCACGGCCATTTCGACCACTTCGGCGGACTGGGGGAGTTCGCCGAGCGGGCCGCCCACCCCGACGACGGCGACGTCATTCAGGCGGCCGGTGACTACGTGACGCTGCGCGCCGCGACCTACCCGGCAGCGCTCCTCGACGAGTTCGAGGCGGCCGGCGAGGCTGTTCCTGACCTGCTCATCAAGGCCCTCCCCGCCGAGGGATTCGACCTGGCCCGGTTCCGCACGCCGCCCGTCAGCATTACCCGCTGGCTGACCGATGGCGACGCGATTGAGCTCGGCGACCGCAGCTTCTCGGTACTGCACACCCCCGGTCATTCGCCCGGCAGCATTTGCCTGTGGGAAGCGGAATCGCAGACGCTGGTGTCCGGCGACGTTCTCGTCGACGGTGAACCGCTGCTCGACCAGCTGCCGCGGTCCAGCCCAGCAGACTTCGCAGCCAGCCTGCGCCGGCTGGCAGAGCTGCCGGTGCGCACGGTCTACGGCGGGCACGGCCCGGTCATCGGCCGTCGCCGTGCGCACGAGATCATCGCCGACTATCTGGCCCGCCGCGGGTAGGCCGGCCGCGGCCGACGCTGCGCCTAGCTGGTTCAGCCCTGAGCGAACAGGCGCATGACCAGGCCGGTACGCGGCTTAGGGCCGAACGACGTCGACTTGCGCGGCACCCGCCGGCCCAGCGCAGCTACTTCATACACCTGCGCTGCCGTCATCGGGCAGCACAGCACGGCGGTCCCGCCCGGAGACTCGCCCGAGCCCCACGACCCGACGGACCCGTCCGACCCGTCCGACCCGTCCGACCCGGACTCGCCCGGCCGGCAATCGGCCGCCGCCACTGCCCCGGCCGGGTCGTGGAACGCCCGGACGCTGCGCTCGTCGTCGGCTATCCCCCAGATCCGCGCGAAGAGCAGGTCGGCCATCACGGTGCCGCCGACCCGCTGCCACAGCTCGGCGGGCTGATCGGGGACGGCCGCGCGCAACATGGCCGGGTCCGGGTCGCTGAGCAACCACGCCCGGTCCTGGCCGGCCAGGACGAACGCCACGTCTCGGCTGCACGCCGCGGCGAGCTGCGCGAGGATCTCCGGCACGTTGCCGGAACCGCCCGACAGCTCTGTCACCTCGAACGCGGCCGACGCCAGCCGCGCCGCCTGCGCCGGAACCAGCCCCTCGACCACCCGGTGAATGGCCCCGACCTGGGGCGGGTATGCGGCCGAGTCCACGAGCAGTGCCAGCCCGCGATCCCACGGTCCCGGCCCCGCGCCTGTCTGCCATATCCGGCGCTGCAACTCCAGGTAGGCGGCGTACCGATGATGGCCGTCGGCGATCAGCGCGGTCCGCGGCGCCAGGTCGGTCGCGATGGCGGCCAGCTGCGCTGGGTCGGTGATCGCCCAGAGCCGGTGCCGCAGGCCGTCCGTCGTGGTGGCCTCGGCAAGCGGCCGACGGCCGTCTGCGACGGCGTCGACCAGGCCGGTGGCCACCCCGTTCCCGTTCTGATACAGGAGAAAAATCGGCTCGAGGTTCGCCTGGGTGGCCTCCATGAGCTGGCGTCGGCCGGCCACCGGTCCGGGCATCACGTTCTCGTGCGGCTGCACGATGCCGGCCGCATACGGCGCGAGCCCGAGCGCGCCGATCAGCCCGCGCTGGAGGACGACGCCGCCGACCGCGGCCTGCTCGTAGACGTACAGGCCCGGCACCGAGTCCGCGACCAGGATCCCGTCGGCGAGCCAGCCCGTGAGATCGGCGGCCGCGTCCTGGTAGGGGCTGCCGGGCTCCCCAGCCAGATGCCGGGGAAGGATGAGCCTGACCACGTTGTGCGGATCAGCGGCCATAAGCCGGGTCTCGTTATCGGCAGCAATCACGTCGTACGGTGGGGAAGTTACCCGGGCGAGCTCGCTCACCCGGTCCTCGGCGTAGCGCACGCCGCGGAATGGCGCGAGCACGAGGCCGGGCGGCTGCTGTGGCGCCGGGGTCTCGCCGGACAGAAGGGTTGGCACGTATGTCAGAAGGACCGGCGGGCGGGCCTGATTCCCGCCCGGAAGAACCGCCTGAGCAGCCTGCCGATCCGGCGCCTCGTCCTGCGCATGAGCCAGCCGAGCCTGCAGGCACGGCCGACACCCACCAGCTCTACCAGCGCGGCCTTGACCTCCTCGGCCGTGGCAGTCCGGCTGCCGCCGAGCAGCTACTGCAGCGGGCCGCCGCTGCCGAGCCACGGTCCCGGAGCATCCTGGAGGCGCTGGCCAGGGCGCAGTTCGACACCGGCCAGTACGCCGAAGCGGCCGGCAACTTCCGGCGCATCGTCGAGGCCAGCCCGAGCGACGACTACGCCCAGTTCGGGCTCGGCCTGGCGCTCGCCCGCACCGGTGACCACGGCGGGGCTGCCGAGCACCTAGCCCTGGCCGCGGCGATGCGGCCCAATCTCAGCCACTACACCGACGCCCTGCGCACCGTGCGGGCGACGCTGCAGGCTCGCCGCCAAGCGCCACGGGATTCCGATTGAGTAGCGGGAACGGGGTCAGCGAGGCTGATCCCGGCTCGCCCGGTCGCAGCCTGCGCATCACCCCGCAGCCATGCCCAGGTCCGCTCAGTGATCACTATGACGCCGCACTGCTCGACCTCGACGGGGTCGTCTACCTGGGCGGGACGCCCATCCCCGGTGCGGCCGCCGCGCTTGCCGCCGCGTCCGCCAAGGGCATGAAACTGGCCTACGTCACCAACAACGCATCTCGGACACCGCACGCCATCGCGGCGCAGCTGGTCGCGATGGGCATCCCCGCGACAGCATCCGACATCGTCACCTCGGCCCAGGCGGCCGCGCACCTGCTGGCCGACCGGCTGCCGGGCGGCTCGCCAGTGCTGGTCGTGGGCGGCGCCGGCCTCCATCAGGCGGTGCGGGAGCGGGGTCTGCGGCCCGTGACCTCAGCGGCCGTCGGGCCGCTCGCGGTCGTGCAGGGCTACTCGCCGCACATCGACTACGGCCTGCTGGCCGAGGGCGCCCTCGCGATCAACGCCGGCGCCTGGTACGTGCTGTCGAACGCCGACCTCACGCTGCCCACGTCACGCGGTCCCCAGCCAGGGAACGGCTCGCTAGCCCAGGTCCTGATCTACGCGACCGGTGTTAGGCCAGTGGTGGCGGGCAAGCCGGAGCCGCCGCTGCACGCCGAGTCTGTCGAGCGCGTCGGGGCGAAGCGGCCGCTCGTCGTCGGCGACCGGCTGGACACTGACATCGAGGGCGCGTTCCGCGGCGGAGCGGACAGCCTGCTCGTGCTGACCGGCGTCACCCGCCCGGCAGACCTGCTGCTGGCCCCCCCACAAGACCGGCCGTGCTACGTCTCCGCCGACCTGGCCGGCCTCAACGCAAGCCAGCCGGAGATCACGGCGGCCGGCGGCAGGTTCGGCTGCGGCGGCTGGTTCGCGACGGCCGGGGGATCCGGCGAGGCGTGGCTGGCCGTGACCGGGACGGGCGAGTGGATCGACGGCCTGCGGGCATTGTGCGGCGCCGCCTGGTCATCGGGCCCGCCGCCGGGCAGCCCTGGGGAGCAGCGCCGGGCCGCCGAGGTCGTCCTCGCG
>JASHSZ010000221.1 GCA_030040815.1 Streptosporangiaceae bacterium | reverse complement strand
TCCTGGAACTCCGCGTCCAGGCCGGCCCGCCGTGCTTCGTCGCGCTCCCGCCTGCGCAGCCGCGCGTCGGCGTCGGACATGCACTGCTGCTCCGCCAGTTCCAGCGCAGACTCTTCGACCAGCGTGCCCTGCCGCTCGTACCGCTTCCGGCTGCGACTCCACCGCACGACCACCGCGGACAGCGTGCTCGCCTTCGTCGCGCGGCGCGTGAGCGCGGCGTCCCCGGACGGCAGGAACACCAGGTGAGCGAGGTCGGCGCAGGCCAGGCACAGCGGGCCGGCGTCCTGCATCCGCAGCAGATCACCGCCGCCACCGCACTCGGCGCAGACGAAGTCCCTGACCGGCTGGATGACCACGATGCCGGAGGTTCGCTCGGTCGTCGGCATTCACCATCACCTCGGGGTTTCCGGTGCGCGGAAAAGGCCGCCGGCAGCCAGGTTGCATTCGCACCTTACGACCCCGTTCCCATTCCAAACGTCCCAAGCGGGGAACGGGCCGCTTCCGCCACGCCGCCGCTCGGCGCTACGCGGCATCGGGCCGGCTGCGTGTGTCGGCACACAGGGCCGCCAGTTCGTCTTCGGCCCACTGAAGGTCCGACCTGGAGTGCCTGGCAGCCTGTGCGCCGTTCCGTGCGATGCCGCTGTGTAGTGTCACTCGTTGTGATTGACAGCTCACGAAGCGCCAGTACGCGCCCTGATTACGATCCGAGCGTTTCGGCCGTCTCGCTGCCGTTCCGGCGATTCAGCCCGCTGTCCGTGGTCGCGATCCGGGCCGCGCTGGCGCTCGCGCTGCTGGTGGTCACGACGCTGATCGTCTATCTCGATCGGACCGGCTACACAGACGCGGCTAGCCCCGGCCAGCCGATCAACCTGCTGGCTAGTTTCTATTACTCGGCGGTGACGCTGTCGACCACAGGCTACGGCGACATCGTGCCGGTGAGCGACTCGGCACGGCTGGTCAACGTCCTCGTCGTCACGCCCATCCGGGTGATCTTCCTGATCCTCCTGATCGGCACGACCTTCGAGGTGCTGGCCGGGCGCAGCCGGCTGGCCTGGCGGATCGCCCGGTGGCGGTCCAGGATGTCCGGGCACACGGTCATCGCGGGTTACGGCACGAAGGGGCGCAGCGCCCTGGCAACGCTCAATGATGCCGGCCTGCCTGCCGACCTGGTCGTGGTCGTGGACAGCTCGCCGACCGTGATGGCCGAGGTGAACCGGACGGGCCTAGCCGGGGTAAGCGGGGACGCCACCCGGCGCCAGGTCCTGGCCAACGCGCAGATCCGGAACGCCGCCAGGCTCGTGATCGCGGTCGGCCGGGACGACACGGCCGTCCTCATCGCGCTCACCGCCCGCCAGCTCAACCCGGAGATCGTGATCGTCGCGGCGGTGCGCGAGGCGGAGAACGAGCCGCTCCTGCGTCAGAGCGGTGCAGACCAGGTTGTCGTGTCGTCTGACGCCGCCGGCCGGCTGCTCGGCCTGTCCACGCTGAACCCCGCCGTCGGCCACGTCTTTGCCCAGCTGCTGGACCGCGGCGGCCGCGGGCTGGCCCTGACCGAGCGGCCAGTCGACGGCGCGGAGATCGGCATGCCGGTCTTGCAGGCAGCGGCCGGCGCGGTGGCGGTGGTGCGCGGCGACCGGGTGCTCGCGGTCGACGACCCCGCCGCCCAGCAGTTGCAAGCCAGGGACCAGATCGTGCTGGTCGCGGCCGCAGAAAAGACCGCGACGCAGCACTGACGCGCCCTGGCGTGTCCGCATCGAGCTGGTACCTCAGTCGGCGGCCACCTTCAGGCATCGCCGCCGATGGAGCTGGCCAGGGCGGCCGTCGCTAGCCCGGAACTGGCTCATCAGCGCCGTCCCGGTCCGGTGGGCCACCGTGAGCTGCTAGCCGCTTGCCAGTGCCGGGAACTGGGGCGCACGCAGACGTTCCAGACGCTGGAGAACTGCGCTCTTCGCGCGGGCGATCGCGTCCGGGGCACGACGGAGCCGGTATTGATGGCTGCCGGCGCCCAGGAGCGCCTGGATCTCGAAAGCCACCTCCGCGGGATCGCACGGCTCGATCTGGTCCAGGGTGATCCCGACGGCAACCAGCTCTTCGAGCTGTCGCATCCACCAGTTCATGGTCGCCTCGACCGCGTCGCGCACCGGACCGCTGCGAGAGGCATATTCGTGGAAGACCGTCACCCAGAAGTCCCCGCCGTGCAGTCCGGTCTCGGCGCTGTAGGCGAGCAGGGTCGCGCACATCGCCCATAGCCGCGGCAGGCCGTCTGGCGCTTCCCGCGCCGGGGAAATGATCTCCTGAACGAACTTTGCCCGCGCGTAGCGGATCGTCTCGAGCTGCAGCGCCTGCTTGGACCCAAAGTGCCCGTAGAGTCCCGCCTTGCTCATGGCCAGTTCCTCGGCCAGCGTGCCGATGGTGAGGGATTCCAGTCCGTAGAGCCCCGCGAGCTGGTAGGCGCGGTCCAGGATCCGCGCCTTGGTCGGTCGGTCGTCCACGCGGAGCAGTCTATACGTACGATCGTTCGTATGTTAGCGTACGAACGATCGTACGTTGGCGCGGGAGGAGTGACATGACACAGGCAACCGCACCACGAGTCCAGTGGTACATCCTCGAAGGCAGCGACGCGGAACTGCGGCGACTGCTTAGCCTGTCCGAGGTCACCGCCGGGCCGGCCCGCCGGGCGTTCAGCAGAGCTGGCCTGTCGCAGGGATGGGCGGCGATCGACTGCGGATGCGGCCCGGTCGGCGGCCTGGCGGTCCTGGCGGAGATGGTCGGCCCTGCCGGGCGAGTGGTGGGCGTCGACATCAGCGAGCCCGCCGTCCGGCGGGCACAGTCGGTCGCAGCGGCGCTCGGGCTCGGCAACATCGACGTCGTCGCCGGCGACATTCACCAGCTGGATCCGGCCGCGCTGGGCGGGCCGTTCGACCTGGCGTTTACCCGGCTGTTCCTTATGCACCAGGCCGATCCGGCGCAGACCCTCAGCGCCATCGCGCGGCTGATCCGCCCAGGCGGCTGGATCATCGTGCACGAGCCGCTGCGCGATCCGCCGCCACGATCGCATCCGCAGCTGGCTGCGCTCGGCACGTACTGGGACCTGCTGCACGAGGTAATGGAACGGGCCGGCCTGCCCGGCGGGACCGTCGAGGGCCTGCCGCGGTCGGCGCGCGCCGCGGGCCTGGAGGTGGCCGGGACCGATGGCTTCTTCCTCCTTGGCGACCCGGAACTGGGCTTCGAGATCCATGCGAGCACCCTCGCCGCATCCAGACGACGCGCCGTCAGCTCCGGCATCCCGGCCGAGACTATCGACTCCCTGCTCACTAGCCTGCGCACGGGGAAAAGCGGCGGCTACGAATGGGTGTCCACACCGTTCTTCCTTGACCTGGCCCTGCGTAAGCCGCAGTAGCGCGCCGCGAGGCGTCCGCAGCCTCGGCTGGCTAGCGCCGCAGTAGTGTCCGCCGCCGTCCGCGGGGCGAAAATTGCGGTTGGTATTACCTGGTTATACTGGGCGCGTGAAGACCGCGATCTCGCTGCCGGACGAGACGTACGAGCAGGCGACGAGGAAGGCAGCCGAGCTCGGCATCAGCCGATCCGAGTTCTTCGCCCGCGCAGCCCGCAGGTACCTCCATGACCTCGCCGCGGAGTCGGCGGAGTCGCTTACGCAGCAAATCGACGAAGCACTCGAGGTCGCTGGCGTCGATGAGACCGAGGGAGTAGCGGTCGCAGCGGGCCGCCGTCGGCTGGCTCAAGAGAACGACTGGTGATCCACCGGGGCAGCGTGTGGTGGGCTGACCTCGGCGAGCCGCACGGCAGCCGGCCAGCGAACAGTCGGCCGGTACTAGTTGTCCAGGACAACTCCTTTAACGCCAGCGGGCTGAACACGATCCTGGTCGCAGCCATTACCTCGAATACGCGCATTGCGGCCATGCCTGGCAACGTGTTCCTGCCCGCGGCTAGCTCCGGCCTTCCGAGAGACTCGGTTGTCAACGTGACCGCCCTCGTCACGCTCGACAAGGGGGATCTCCGGGGTGAGGCCGGCCAGCTGCCAGCCGCACTCATGCACGAGTTGGATCGCGGCCTGGCGATGGTCCTCAGCCTCCGACGGGAGCACGAGGTGCTTCAGGCGAGGAGCACTGGCTTAGGGCCCGAGCTCACCGCTGCGCAGGAGCAGCGCAGCGGCGCACAAGAAGGCAGGCAGTCAGGTAGGGAACGGGCAGCTGCCGACCGCAGTCGACGAGCACGACGCCAGCGCTCGCCGGCGGCTAACGCGGCTCGGTCCGAACACCAGTCCGGTGACCGATAGATCCCACGAGCACGTTGGGGAGCACGAAGCGATGAGTGACACCACCCGCCGAGTAGCAGCTACGACCTGCAGCACGTGCTGCTACCTCGAAATGCTCGACGCCGCGGACGAGATTGTCAGCGACTACGCCCAGTTCCACGAGCAGCCCGATGGCAGCCTGGGAACCATTGCGATAGCACGGCGAAGCGCCGAGAGGGTCCGTGATCACGTGCCCTGCGACGGGCCGGTCATGAGTCGTGATGGGCACCTCACCTGCCCGCTGGTAGACCTGTTTAACGCCGCCGCGACGATGGCGACGTCGCGTCCACCCACCGCGAGGCTGGCGATCCAGCCGGAGAAGGTTGTCAGCTCAGCTCCCAGCAAAACTCCTGGCCAATTCCTGTGACCATCACTGAGGGCGGCGCAAGGCCAGGTATCGGCTCCGGCAGGCCGGTACTCCAGCCGCAGCCTGAGCAGTTGTCGGCGTGTCCGGCTGATGGAATCCAGTCGCGCGTGGATCTGCCGGACGGCTTGCCGAGGGAGTTGCGCATGGTTGCTGCTCGGGCTGCTGCAGTAACGGTGGGAAGCTAGACAACATGCTGGTGATCCGCGATCGGCTCGGCCGGGACTTGTCGGGCAGGTGACGGCGCATGGCATGGTCATGGCGCCGACCGCGCCGTCGGTATCGCGTGCCAGCGCAGCTGCGCGGCGTGCGCATCACGCGGATTGGCGAGCTGACAGAACCCGGCCGCGTCCCGTCACCGGGCGGATGGACCGTTCCGCGGGGTGTTCGGCCGGGGTGGAACTGGACGCCGCCGCCGGGGATCGTGCCGCGGCCAGACCGGGTGCCGCTGTGGGTTCGCTTGTGGTACCGGACGCCGCTGGTTGACCGTTACGCGTATGCCTGGATGTGGTGGCACGGGGGCTGGGATGTGGTCCCGCGCGCTGCCCGGGCGCGCGGCGGCCTCGTGGGAGAGCGCGAGCCGCGCCGGCCGACACCGCCGGCCGGGACCAGGACCGGAGCGGCACCCGTGCCGCGCAGGCCAGAGCCGCCAGCTTAGGGTAAGCGTTCTATCGCGCGACGGCGTCCGCTGGCGGCTGCAACTCCGGATACAGCTCAAAGCACTCCTTTACTGCCTCGACCGACTCCGCGGTTGCGGCCCGTCGAGAAAGGGCGTCCAGTACCGCGTCGAGTTCGTCGTGTGGTTGATCGAGCGGATCCACCTTGATCCGGTCGCACCAGTACCACCCGGCGACCTCGACTTTGTTGAGGGCGGCGATGTCATTGATCAGGCTGCCTCTCAATTCGTCCCACCCCCAGAGTTCTCCGTTGCCGTACACGGTCGCCACCGAAGCGCCGCCGCGACAGCGATTCCATGCGGTGAGACCGTCCTGGAAGTCGTAGCGGGTCAGGTCGCTGCGTCCGACCTGAGGGTCCGTGAGTCGCCAGCCATCACCGTCCCAGTACTCGACCACCCAATGGTCGATCCACCGCCCCGGCTCGAAGTAACCGGCGAAGCCGCACCGCACCCGGGCTGGTGTACCCGTGGCGCGCAGCAAAGCGCAGTGCAACAGGGCGAAGTGGTAGCAGAAGCCGACCATTCTCCGCTCGGCGGGCCGCTTGAGGGCGAGCGGGCTGGGGTCGAGACTGATCACGTTGTCCAAGATCGCTTCCGCACCGACGGTCTGCATGTGCGACATGCGTTCGGCCGACAACTCCAGGCCCCGGGTCTTCGCTGCGAAGTTGTGGACCAGCAGTCCTCGCACTATTGCGCCGAGCGCCTCGGCGTCGGCTGGGAGTTCGAGCACGAGCTGCCGGTGGCGTCCGAGGTCGGAGGTCCGGCCAGGCCGCGCATAGAAGTTCGTGGTCTCGCTCATGAGTGGGAAGGTACCAGCCCATTACCGACGTCTTGCCGCACCGATGGGCTCATCGATCTGGGCTGGTGCAAGCCGACCGGCCGCTGGCGCGACCGGGGGACAGCGCTTGCGCCTGGCTCCTGCTCGCTAACGGATGATGCACGATCCGCGCCGTCGTGCCACGCTCGGCCGCGTGGAAGACCCGCCACTGGCCGCCACCGCTGACTCCTGCCAGTTCACGAAGCGCCTGCGTCTGGAACCGGTCGGCCCTGCCAACGCCGCTGACTTGTGGCTCGTACATAACGACGACGAGGTGTCGCGCTGGTACGACGATGAGAAGCCGAGTTTCGAGCAGGCGACGGAGTGGGCGACGTTCATGGGCGACTCGTGGAGCTTCCACGGCGTCCATAAGTGGATCGCCTACGACCGCGTCGGCGGCGAGGTTGTCGGCCGCGCCGGGCTGGCATATGCCTTCGACGTCCTCCGGGTGTCGTGCACGGTCCGTCACAACATGCGCTCGCGCGCCGTCATGGAGCGCATCGGCATGCGGCATAGGGGCGAAATCCGGAGCCGAGGCATTGCTGAAGGGCTTGACGGAGCGCAGGACGACGCGCCGTTCGCGGTCTGTGTGCTACTGCGACAAGACTGGGAGCCGCGCTCTTGACGTGCGAGGCCCTGGCAGGGC
>JASHSZ010000031.1 GCA_030040815.1 Streptosporangiaceae bacterium | reverse complement strand
GGCAAAATCACCTCCGCTCGGGGCGTCTCGGCGGTGACGCCCGCGATCCAGATCCCGTTCGTGCTCCAGGCCACTAATACGCCGACCAGCCTGCTTGCCCTGGACAGCCCGCTGGCCGAGCACATCGTGCCGATACGCAGCGATCTGGCCATCAAGCCCGCCAGGGACCCGCTGGCGCCGATTAGCAGCAACGCTCCCGACGGTGTGCGAATGCCCGGCCGCCCCACCGCTCTCCGCCTCGTCGTCAGCCTCACCGGATCCGGCTCAGGGACACAGGTCAACACCGGCAATACCACGAGCCCCACGACCCCCTACGGCATTGTCGGCGCCAGCCTCACCGGCATCACCGACGCGACGCTCGCCCTGCAGGTCACCGACGCAAGCGGTGCCGCTTACCAGGTCGGCAGCGCGGCGCTGGCACCGGACGGGAAGAGCCGCGCGATCGAGATCACGATTCCCGGCGGGAAGGATGCCGATTACCCACTGACGCTCTCGGGCTTCAGCCTCAGCTACGCATTGCCGGTCACGCAACCCGGCCAGGTCGCGAGCCTCGACATCCATTCCGTCAGCGTTGTGGGCGGCAGCGCCGGGTCTCCGCCGGTCGAGCTTCCATCGGTTGTTTCGGCCGGGCAGCAGCAGACAGCGCTGGTCAGCGCCCCGCCGGTCGTGCCCGCGGCCCCCGGCCTGACAACCGGGCTGCCGCATCTGGTCAGCTACCGGCGAGCCGGGACAGGCGTGGTCGTGTCCTTCGCCATCGGCGCCGGCTCCGAGTCCTCGGCTTACGGTTTTGCGACAGATTACGGCTCGGTGACGGTGACGCCGCGGGCGCCGAAGGTCCTCGCCGGCCTCGCCACCAAGGCGTTCCTGGCTGCGAGTGGCCTGAGCGTCGGCGACACCGTCGAGGTCAACGGCCTGCAGGCGGTCATCCCCGTACAGATCGATGGGGAGATGGCGCAGTTCCCGACGATCACCGGATCGGGCGGAGCCGTGATCGTCAACCAGGCGACGCTCCAGCTATTCGAGCAGGAATACGCGGGCGGCCCGCTGCCGGTGACCAACTGGTGGATCCGCACCTCCGGGCGGTCGGCCTTCACTAGCCTGCCCGCTGGGAGCACGGTAACAACGCTCGCTAGCGTGACCGCCTCGCTGCGTCGCCAGCCGCTTGGGGTCGCGCCGCTAGCGGCGCTGATCGCCGTCGCGGCCATCGCCCTCCTCCTGGCCGCCGCTGGCTTCCTGGTCAGCATCTCATCGGCCAGGGAGCGCGGGCGGGACATAGCCGTGCTCGACGCACTGGGGGCCAGCCGGGGCCAGATCACGCGGCTTCGGTGCCTCGAGCAGGCGATGCTGTCCGTCCCGGCGGCGGCTGGCGGGCTTGCGCTCGGGCTGCTGCTCAGCCGGCTGATCATTCCGGCGGTCACGATCACGGCGCAGGCGACGCAGCCGGTTCCGTCGGTCCTGGTCCTGATCCCGATCATGCCCGCCGTGGGCATAGCCCTCGCGATTGCCGCGCTGCCAGTGGTGGCCGTCGCGCTGGTTATGACCCGCGGTACCGCCACGATGGCCAGGCTCGGCGAGGACACCAGCGACCTCGAGCAGGCGGTGCACAGGTCATCAGATACGCGGAGGGCTGGGCATGGACCTCACGGCGCAGATGACTCAACGGGGCCATCTCCGCGACGTGTTCCAGCCCGGTCGGCTCGTCGGACCCAGCGACCCCCTGAGTCGGCGGAGCGGGGGGCTTCGGGGGGTCGTCCCCCTGAGTCGGCCGAGCGGAAGGCTGCGGGCCGAGGAGGAGACCTGAGGCTGCGAGGGCTGCGCGCCGCCGTGATCGGCGAAGCCGGAGCAGCGCTGGCGCTCGCGCTCGCGGGCATCGCCGCGCTTACCACCTTCGTCGCGGCCGCCGGGCCACGGGTGATCGCCGCGGAGCAGACGACGGCCGTGCGGCAGGCTGCGGCCGCGTTTCCGCCTTCAGAAGACGCCATCGAGGCCGCTGGTGACTGGCAGCCGGTCGCGGGCCGGAAGGCTACGATCGCGACCCTCCGCCAGCAGGCTGTCTTCGGGCAGACGCTGGCGAAGCTGTTGCGGCCACGCCTGTCGCCAGACGACGCGGGCATTCGCACCTGGGTGACCGGCCCGCTGTTCCAACTCACCAAGGCCGCCCGGTCGGCAATATATGGCCGATTGCCCTGGATGCAGCTCAGCTACGACTCCGGCTTGACTGCCGATTCGCGGCTGCTCTCCGGGCACTGGCCTGGCCGTCTGTCCCGAGGCCTGCCGGGCCCGTCGGCGGCCGACCGGAACGCGCTGGTCATCCAGGTGGTCGTCACGCCTGCGGTCGCGTCCCGATTCGGCCTCCATACCGGATCGGTCATGCAACTCGGGACGCAGGGCGGCTCTCGGCTCGTCGGGCTGCTCGTGACCGGCATCGTGAACCCCGGGCCCGGATATTTCTGGGCCAGCACCCAGGTGCTCGCTACGCCCTCGATACTCAACCCGAACTCCCCCTTCGCTTCCTGGCAGGGCGGTGCCGTTATTAGTCAGGCCGAACTGACTGGCCTGCAGCAGACGCTCTGGTCGGCGAAGAGCGTCCAGGGCGTCTG
>JASHSZ010000220.1 GCA_030040815.1 Streptosporangiaceae bacterium | reverse complement strand
ACATCGGTGCCACCGCCTTTCTCGGCGTGGAGGTCTCCAGCACAACATCGGGCGGCTACTACGGCGGGTACGGCGCCGGCGTGACCATCGAGGGCGCGGTGCCGGGAGCCGCAGCGGCCGAGGCTGGCCTGACCGGCGGCGACACGATCACCTCGATCGACGGCCATAACGTCACCTCGAGCTCTGACCTGGAGGCGACGATCCAGCTCTACCACCCGGGCGACAAGGTGACCGTCGGCTGGCAGGACCAGTCCGGGCAGGAACACAGCACCACTGTCACGCTGACCCAGGGCCCAACCGGCTGACCCGGTCGAGCCAGTGCGAGGAGCGCCCCGCCGACGGGGACGGCGGGGCGCTCCGCTGCTGAGCGAGCGGGCTGGCGGCAGGGTACGGTGCGTCCTGTGTCCACTCCGCGCCGCGGCTGCGGGTGCCGCGCGCCCGGACGCGGTGGTCTCGGCGCCACGGGCCCATCACGATCGCCGCCTATCGGATCGCCGCGAGGATAGCCGGTGACTTCGCTGCGAATTCGGCCCGCATGAGGTGTGATACGACGGCCTAGCGAGACGGCACCGTGGTTCATCCGATCGGCGCGCCCAGCAATGCGCCGCCGGAGATGCCAGCAGTTACGTCGTCGCCCAGAACTCGACGAGCCGACCTGCCTCCGCTTCGCCTTGCCGGATACCCTCATCGACGGCCGCGCGACCCGCCGAGGGATCCATGAGGTTACCGCCCATGGCCCGCGCGCCAGCGTCGTCGGCTGCTACGACCGCCACGACGGAACCGCTCGCAGCCAGCGCGGCAACCTCGTCGTCAAGCTGCCGACCGGGATTCAGGCGCGGGTCGATTGCGCCAGCCCGAGCCGGTGACAGGACGGAGACAATCAGCACGCGGTCGTGTCCGGCGGCGAGGTCAGCGTTGGTGGCCGACCGGAAGCCTCCGTCGATATAGCGCCGACCCTTGATGGTGACCGGTGCGAACAAGCCCGGAACGGCGCAGCTCGACGCGACCGCCCGATCGAGGTCGACTCCCGCCTGCGAGTCCCAGACGACGAACTCACCGCTGAGAGCGTCAACGGCGGTGCAGGCGAAGCGGTCGGGCCACGGTTCAGCTCTCAGGTAACGGAACACCGCTACGAAAGCGTCCTCCGGCATGGCGTCAGCCGCAAGGGCGAACCTCCCCACCGCGGCCCGGCGCGACTCTGCCGATCCCTCGCCGGTCATCGCGGTCGCGACGAGCTCCAGCACGTGCGCCATCTGCTGCTCGCTGGCCCCGCCAGACCGAGCCGTCGGGTCGGGCGCCCGCCGGCGGCCGGCCCCTCGATAGCGCCCGGCAACATGGTCCAGGTCCCGGCCAAGGGCCAGCTGCGCGCCAACCGCTGATCCAGCCGAGGTCCCGACGATGAAGTCCGCCGCGTGCAGGTTGACGCCGCGCCGTGCCAAGCCGGCGGCTACGCCGATCTCCCAGGCGATCCCGACAGCACCGCCGCCGCTCAGCACCAGCGCCCTCGTCATAGCACGACCGTAATAGAAGCCTGCAGCTGGGTGCCCATTCTGGCGCGGCGCAGTAGCGTGAATAGGACAGGTCAGCCTGCTGTCTCTTCAACGCCGCCAGATCCGTTGCAGGTCGCTTAGGACAGAGTTCGATTGGCCGGGAGGCACCCATGACAGTCGGCGTGCTCGCGGGGCCGCTCCGCAGGCCACGCAACCTCTCCGCGGGCGTCGCCGGGAGCATTCATGACGACACGACGGCTACTGCCCTCGGATTCCGCGGCGGGACCGTAGCCGGAAGCGTGCACATGGACCAGTTCCCGCCGCTCGCGCTGCGCGCGTTCGGCAACACGTGGTTTGAGGACGGCAGCCTGTCGCTCTACTTCCGTCATGCGACCACCGACGGCGAGCCGGTCCGCGCCTTTATCGAGCAGCCGACTCGCGAGCACGACGTCCACGCGAGGGCCTGGGCGACCACGGCCGATGACATTCTCGTCGCGGAGGGAACGGCTGGGACCGGCAACCCGGCCGAGCCGTCTGCCCTGCACGCCAGGGACCTGCGTCCCGTCGACCCGGAGCAGTTGCGCATCCTGAGGGGCCTGCGGCCCGGCGCCGCCCTCGGCGACCTGATGGTGGCGCCGGACGGCGAGCGGCAGCGGCAGCGCATCGGCCAGGAAGGCATGACAGAGCCGCTGGACTGGTACACCGGACCGTCGCCCTGGGGCGGCCCGATCGCGGCGCCATCAGCCGTGGTGGATTTGCTCTACCGTCGGCTGCTCGACGACGCCAAGCTGTCGATGGGCGAGCACGTCGGGCTGTTCGGTGCGATCGAGATCAGGTTCCGGTCCGGTCCGGTCTTCACCGACGTCCGCTATCGCGTCACTGGCGAGGTCGTGGCGCTCAGCCAGACGCCCAAGACCGAGGTGCTGTGGTTCGACAGCCGGGCACTCGATGCCGACGGCCAGCTCGTGGCCGAGATGCGGATGATGCTGCGCCAGCTCAAGCAGTCATCACCGCGGTATCAGGAGCACGACGTGGGCAGCACCATCGGTAACCCCGCTTGAGCAGGACCTTCGCTCCTGTCTCGAAGCCTTCGGGGCTGAGCAGTTCGAAGCCGAAAGCGTCGGCGAGCCGGGCGGTTGTGTTGAACGCGGCGCAGACCGCCAGCGCGTCCTCGACCTGCTGGCGGGATACGCCGGCGGACAGCGGGCGGACTGACCGACCGCGGCGCATATCACCAGCTCGAAGAGCTGATCCTCGGTGAAGCCGACCTTTGCCGCAGCGAGGTCCGCGTCGCTGACACGCGCCGGGCTCGTGGCGACGCGGCCGATCAGCGCTTGCAGCGGCGGGGGGACGTCGGCGTTGGCAACGGCACGGGCTCGCAGTTCGGCGGGTGCCTCGCCGGCCCCGTGCAGGACGCGATCCACCAGGGCTCGATGCATTGCTTGTTGTCCTCATCGGCTGTGACGTCCTCCGCTCCTGCTGGTGGTGCCGGACATGCTGGTTCAGGGTCGCTGGTCGCGGCGAAGCGGGTGGTCTGCGGGGACCTCGACGAGCACGATCGGCACCCCGTCCGGATCCTCCAGCCACATCTCGATCAATCCCCACGGCTCGGTCCGCGGCGGGCGCCGCGCCCGGACTCCTGCGACCGACAACCGGTCATACTCCGCGCGGACGTCGCGCACTTGGAGCCAGAGCTGCAAGGACTGGCTGGCGGTGCCCGAACTGGTGCCTGACACCTCCAGGAAGCCAGACCCGAGAAAGAACACCACTCCCGGATTGTCGGCCGGGCCGAACTCCCGGTAGACCGCTAGGCCGAGTATGTCGCGATAGAAGCGTCGGCTACGTTCGAGATTGGCGGGCCGCAGCAGGACCCGGCTGCTCAAGACGTCCACGGTCCGATCCTGGCACCGGGGCCGGAACAGTCCGGGTGGCCGGCTGCCGGAACGCCCGGTAGCCGCGTGCCGCCGGTCCGGTAGAGCGTGGCGCAACCTCTCCCTGAGTACCCTTGACCACATGCCGAGCCAGTTTGATCCGCCGTCCGGGACGCGTGACTTCCTCGCTGCCGACGTAGAGCGGCGCGAGCATGCGTCCGCGGTGATCAAGTCGGTGTTCGCCAGCTACGGTTTTGAGCCGCTGCAGACCCCGGCGTTCGAGCGGCTGGACGTGCTGCTTGGCAGGTACGGCGACGAGGGCGAGAAGCTGATCTTCAAGATCTTGCGGCGCGGCGAGCACGAGGCGACCGGCGACGCCGATCTGGCGCTGCGCTACGACATGACGGTGCCGCTGGCCAGGGTCGCGGCCGCCTACGGCAGCCAGCTGCCGACGCCGTACAAGCGGTACGCGATGGGCCCGGTGTGGCGCGCGGACCGGCCGGGCCGGGATCGCTACCGCGAGTTCTACCAGTGTGAC
>JASHSZ010000030.1 GCA_030040815.1 Streptosporangiaceae bacterium | reverse complement strand
CCGTGCTCGTACCGGAGAAGGCGGCGGCCACGTTCCTGAATAATGCGCGGCACGCGCGCGACCTCGCAGTCGAGGACCTGCGGGACGTGTTCTCCGTGTCCTACGAGATGGCCTCGCACCGGTTCACCAACCTGGCGACACATCACCTCGGCCTGGCGTGCCACTTTGTCAAGAACGACGAGGGCGGCATCATCTATAAGGCCTACGAGAACGACGGCGTCGTGTTCCCGGCCGACCCGACCGGCGCGATCGAGGGCCAGCGGATGTGCCGGAGCTGGTCGGGCCGACAGGTGTTTGCCGCCGCCGACCCGTTCAGCCCGTACTGCCAGTACTCCGACACGCCGTCCGGTACGTACCTGTGTACCGCCCTAGTCGATCCCGGCCGGGAACGCGGCTTTGCCGTGACGCTCGGCGTCCGGTATGAGGACTCGCGGTGGTTCCGCGGCCGGGACACGACGGTGCGGATGAAGTCGACCTGCCCGGCGCCCGAGTGCTGCCAGGCTCCGCCAGCCGGGCTGGCCGCACGCTGGGAGGGACAGGCATGGCCGTCCGCCCGGGCGCATTCGCACGTGCTGCTGGCGCTACCGTCCGGAAGCTTCCCCGGCGTCGACGAGTCGGACGTGTTCGAGTTCCTGGACCGGCACGCGGCTGGCTGATCACGCGAGAGTGTGCTCGCCGCTGTCGGTGGGCCCGGTGGCCGCTAACCGAATCGCGGCTGCCGCTTCTCGCGCAGCGACGCCAGTCCTTCCTTGATGTCCTCGCCGAGGAAGGTCAGCATCTCGTAGGCGGCCGACTGGTCGAAGATCGGCCCTGCGGTGCGCAGCCAGCCGTTTAGTGCGCGCTTGGTCAGCCGGATCGCCTGCTGCGGGCCGGACGCGAGCTGATTGGCCACCCGCATGGCCTCCGGCAGCACCTGCTCACGCGGCAGGGCCCTGGACACCAGGCCGATGCGCTCCGCCTCCGTGCCGGTGACCATCTCGCCGGTCAGCAGGTAGTACTTGGCCTTCGCCAGACCGCACAGCAGCGGCCAGATGATCGCGGCATGGTCACCCGCCGCGACGCCGAGCCGTACGTGGCCGTCGCCCAGGCGGGCGTCATCGGCGCAGATACTGATGTCGGCAAGCAGCGCGACGACGAGCCCCGCCCCAACCGCCACTCCGTTGATGGCCGAGACAATGGGCTTCTCGCAGTTGGCCATGTTGTAGACGAGGTCGCCCATCTCCTTGAGCATCCGGGTCACCAGGTCGTAGCTGCCTATCTGGCGCTCGACCATCGCCAGGTCGCCGCCAGCCGAGAACGCGCGGCCGGCGCCGGTGACGACGGCGACCCGGGTTTCGGCGTCGGCGCTGACGTCGGTCCAGATGGCGGCGAGCTCGCTGTGCATCTCCTCGTGCGCGGCGTTGAGCACGTCAGGCCGGTTCAAAGTGATCAGCAGCACGCCACCGGGCTGCCGGTCGAGCGTGAGGTGCTGGTATCGGGCGAGGTCCATTGCGATCGGCTTCCTCCCGTCTGGTCCGGTGTTGGCCGGCCGCTGTCGGCAGCCGCCGGTCATCACGCATGCGCGGCTCATCGGCCCGATCGGAGACTAGTGACCCACGGGTGTAGCGCGCGAGACCGGCTGAGGTTAAGCTAATTACTAGCCAGTAACTTAGGTTGCCCGGCGGCCAGCCGACTGGGCGATATGTGCTACCAGGTGGAGCGAGATGAGCAGTCCGGATCAGGCCGCGGGCGGGTTCTCGCTCGCCCTGGCTGAGGAGGTCCAGCAGGCCCGTGACTGGGTGCACGAGTTCGCGAGGGATGTGATCAGGCCGGCCGCCGCCGAATGGGACGAGCGTGAGGAAACGCCGTGGCCCATCCTTGACCACGCGGCCAAGGTGGGGCTGTATTCTCTAGACTTTTTCGCCACCCAGTGGATGGAGGCCACCGGACTCGGCATGGTGGTGTCCTTTGAGGAACTGTTCTGGGGCGACGCGGGCATCGGGCTCTCCCTGGCCGGGACCGGGCTCGCGGCGGTGGCGGTGTCGAGCAACGGCACCCCTGAGCAGATGGGGGAGTGGCTGCCCGAGATGTTCGGCAGCCCTGGTGACGTCAAGCTCGGCGCCTTCTGCTCGTCAGAGCCCGAGGCAGGCAGCGACGTCGGCGCGATCCGCACCAGGGCCGTCTACCATCAGGCGACCGACGAGTGGGTGCTCAACGGCACCAAGACCTGGGTCACCAACGGCGGCATCGCGGACGTGCACGTCGTCGTCGCGTCGGTCGACCCTTCCCTGGGCACTCGCGGTCAGGCGACGTTCATCGTTCCGCCGGGGACTCCGGGCCTGTCACAGGGGCAGAAGTTCCGCAAGCACGGCATTCGTGCGTCGCACACCGCCGAGGTGGTGCTGGACAACGTGCGGGTGCCCGGTCGGTGCCTGGTCGGCGGGAAGGACCGGCTCGACGTTCGGCTCGCGCGGATCGCAGAGGGGCAGCGGGGCGGCGAGCAGGCGGCGATGCGCACGTTCGAGAAGTCCCGGCCGAGCGTGGCCGCGATGGCCGTCGGCGTCGCCAGGGCCGCGGTGGAGTTCGCGACCGAGTACGCCACGCAGCGAGTACAGTTCGGCCGGCCGATCGGCCAGAACCAGGGCGTCGCGTTCCAGCTCGCCGACATGCACGCCGCGGTCGACGCGGCGCGGCTGCTCACCTGGCGGGCCGCCTGGATGGCCCGGCACGGCCACTCGTTCGAGCACGCCGAGGGCTCGATCTCCAAGCTTGTCGCGGCGGAGACCGCGGTCCGGGTGACCGAGCAGGCGATCCAGATCCTCGGCGGGAACGGCTACACCCGCGAGTACCCGGTCGAGCGCTGGCACCGGGACGCCAAGATCTTCACGATTTTCGAGGGCACGTCGGAGATCCAGCGCATGATCATCGGCAGGGCCGTCACCGGGCTTGACGTGCGCTAATAACCGCAGGACATGGCGCTGGCGCGGATCTTGAAAGGGCCCGTGGACTCGGGTTTCTGGCGGTTGGCTGCTTGCCCGTTATTCCTGGTTGGTTCCCGCCAGTTCCCGATAGCGTGCTGAGTTGGTGCTGACCCCCTA
>JASHSZ010000219.1 GCA_030040815.1 Streptosporangiaceae bacterium | reverse complement strand
CGCCGCCACGGCCAGCGGAAGCGGCTCAGCATGCCCGCTCGCCTGCTGGGCATCGAACGCGTGCACGCCTGCCTCCTGCACCTGGTGCCTGGCGACAGCAGCGGCGGTGTTCGGCACGACGCCGGTCTCCTCCCACCAGGTCCAGCACATGCGGTCCGGCCCCGCCTCCTGCAGCTCCGCGATGAGCCGGGCGGTGGCATCGGCGGACCACTGGAGCAGATCGCCGTGCGGCTCGCGATCGCCCACCGTCTCCTCATCCGGCGGGTCGGCCGCGGGACCGGCCGCGACGTCCGCGGCCCAGAACAGCTGCACCTCGCCCAGATGAGCGACTAGGTCAGCGACCGTCCAGTCGGGACAGCCGGGTACTCGGGCCGCGATGCCGGCGGCAGCGGCTGCCGCGCGCAGGGCCGCGGAACGATCATCGATGAGCGCCAGCGCGGCGGGGAAGCTGAGAGTCTCCATGGCTGCGTTCTAGCATGCCGCGCCGACATCCCGGTCAGGCCGGCTCGCAGGCACCGGAGCTAGCCCTCTACACCGGGCGGGTCGGCGACCCGGCCGCGGCGCGGGATCAGCTCGCCGCGCTGCTGCCCGTCGCTGAGGGGGTGCTCGGGCCAGCGCACCGTTACACCGTGTTGATCCGCGCAGCACTGGACTCCTGGACGCGGCAGGCGGGACGCGGCTCCGGTCAGCCGCCCTGACTCCTGGCGTTCGCGCAGGTCATCCCCGGTGCGTCAACCGTGACTCTCGGTACCAAATCCGCTATACAGGTGCTTGGCGCGAGGGAGCACGATGCCGTCAGCAGAGCAGCAGCCAGCCGTGCCCGGCCGTCCCGTGGTGCGGAGCTGGCTGACTCGCGTTCGCCAGGCCATCAGCACCGCGCCGGTGCCCGTCAGGATTCTTGTCATCGCGCTCGTGGTCGTCTTCGCCGCGCCGCTCGTATCGATCGCTCTGCTCGTGGCGCTCGGCTATGCCCCCTACGCGCTGGCCACCGGCCAGCGATCGGTGCTCGCCTCCGTCTGCACGGCGCTGTGGGGGGTCGTCGCGGTGGCTGGCGCCGCACACGGCGCCGCCGAGCCCCGCTACCTGCTGGTGCTGCTGCCGGTCGCGGTGGTGGCGGTGTCTCACCTGGGCGCGCTGGGCCGCTGGCCGGTGCCGTGCCGGACGGTGGCCTGGGCGCTGCTGTGGTCGCTGCCCGTCGGGATCGTGGCGATCCGGATCTGGCACAGCCAGCCGCTGCTCGGCCCCGCCATGGCCTGGCCCATCGCGCTCGTCGTGCTCGGCTGGCGGTTCGTCAGGGCGCTCCAGGACAGCAGGCATTACGGCCGGCTGACCGACGGTGTGGCTCTCCTGGCGCCGTACGCGCTGGCCGCGGCTGGCCCGGCCGCAGCCGCGGTCCCCGTCTCGCCGCCAACTCGCTCGGAGCTGTCCGGCCACGGCAGCCTGGCGCGCGCTATGCAGCCGACCGCCGGTCCGCGCGGCACGGGCGGCCGCCAGGGTGCTGGCCGCGCTGTCGTGCAGCCAGACGCGGACTGGGCGCACATCACGGTCGACGAGGCCATGGCCGAGCTCACGGCGATGATCGGACTGGCCGCGGTGAAAGACCAGGTTCGCTCGATCACCGCGTCGGTCGAGGCGGCGCGGCGCCGCGCGATCGCCGGGCACGCTGCCGAGAAACCGATGCAGCACTTCGTGTTCCTGGGCCCGCCGGGCACGGGCAAGACCGCCGTCGCGCGGGTGGTCGCGAAAATCTTCTACGCGTTCGGGCTGCTGGACTCGCCATCGGTGGTCGAGGCGCAGCGGGCAGACCTAGTCGGCGAGTACCTCGGCGCGACCGCGATCAGGACCAACGACCTGATTGACACCGCCCTCGGCAGGGTGCTGTTCATCGATGAGGCGTACAGCCTGGTCAACGACGGTGACGGGCAGGTTGACCGGTTCGGCAACGAAGCCGTGCAGGCGCTGGTGAAGCGCGCGGAGGACGACCGGGAACGGCTGATCATCATCCTGGCGGGCTACGAGCGGCAGATGGAGTCGTTCCTGGCCGCCAACCCTGGCCTCAACTCGAGGTTCGGCGTCCGGGTCAAATTCCCCACCTACTCGGCGTCCGAACTGCAGGCGCTGGCGGAAAGGTCGGTCCAGGACAGGGGCGAGCTGCTCGACCCGGACGCCACTCCGGCACTCCGCGACATGCTCGAGGAGGTCAGCCGGCGGCGGCTGACCGACGAGCTGGGCAACGGGCGCTTCGTGCGCAGCCTGCTGGCCAGGGCCGGGCAGCAGCGCGATGTGCGCGTGATGGCGGGCGGGGCCGAGCCCAACCCGGCCGAGCTGGTCACGCTGCGCGCGGAAGACCTCCAGCGCGCCTATGCCGAGCTGACGGCCCGGTTCCGCGGCTACACCGACACTCCGACGGTCGAGGGCGCGCTGGCCGAGCTTGACGCGCTCGTCGGCCCGGAGCCGGTCAAGCGCCAGGTGCATGAGATCGTCGCGCAGCTGCAGGTCGCGCGGCTGCGGGACCGGCAGGGCCTGGCCAGCCAGCCGCCGTCCCGGCACTTTGTCTTCACCGGGCCGCCGGGCACCGGCAAGACGACGGTCGCGCGCATTCTCGGCCGGATCTTCGCCGCCCTCGGGCTGCTCGTAAGGCCGGAGGTCATCGAGGCGCACCGGGCAGACCTGGTCGGTGAGCACCTCGGCTCGACCGCGATCAAGACGTCCCGGCTGATCGACTCGGCCCTCGGCGGCGTGCTGTTCGTCGACGAGGCGTATGCGCTGCACAACCAGGCCTACTCGGGCGGCGACGCGTTCGGCTCGGAGGCGGTCGCCACGCTGCTCAAGCGAGCCGAGGACGACCGGGACCGGCTGGTGATCGTGCTCGCGGGCTACACCGCCGACATGGACCGGCTGCTGCGCAGCAATCCCGGCCTGGCCTCACGCTTCAGCACCAGGATCGCGTTCCCCAGCTACACCGCGGCGCAGCTGGGCGAGATCACGCGGTGGATCGCCGCGCAGGCGGGCGACAGGTTCGACCCTGGCGCGCTGCCGGTGCTGGATTCGATCTTCCGCCACGCGGTGCAGGAGCGCCGGATCGACGCTCTCGGCAACGGCCGGTTCGCCCGGACGCTCTTCGAGCGGGCCTGCGCGTCCCGCGACGTCCGCGTGTCGCTGCACGGTGAGGCGGCGACCACGGCAGAACTCACCACGGTCCTCGCCGCGGACGTGCAGGCGGCCTACCGGGAGCTGGCCGGCTGACCGCCACGCCGCCCGCGGTCCTGCCCCCCAGCTGCACACCTCGGATCCAGGCTGTGTTGTCCGGGCGGACGACC
>JASHSZ010000218.1 GCA_030040815.1 Streptosporangiaceae bacterium | reverse complement strand
GACGGGTTTGAGGACACCACGGTGGAGCGGATCGCCGCGGCCGCCGGGGTGAGCAAGAGGACGTTCTTCCGCTACTTCGAGTCCAAGGCCGACGTCTTGTGGCACGCCTTCGACGGCGAGGTCCGGTCGCTGCGCGCCGCGTTCGCCGCGGTTCCGCCGGACGTGCCGCTGCTCGATGCGATCCGGACGGCGGTGGTCGGCGTCAACCGTTACCGCGCCGAGGACGTGCCGGAACTGCGCACCCGGATGAGCCTCATCACGTCCGTCCCGGCGCTGCAGGCCAGCGCGGCGCAGCACTATGACGCGTGGGAGCGCGCGGTGTCGGAGTTCGCCGCCGCCAGGCTCGGTGAGCCTGCCGAGGCGCTTTATCCGCTCGCCATCGGCCGGGCCACCTTGGCCGTGTGCCGGGCTGCCTACGACCGATGGGTCGACCGGGCTGACGCCGACCTGACCGTGTACCTGGATCAGGCGCTGCGCGCCCTCGCCGCCGGGTTCTGCCTTCCGGAGAAGTGACGCAACCATCAGCGTCGAGCTGGCGGTCCAGGCCGGCGACCGCAATCATGGCGCCCGCTACCGCGGTGGCACGAATGTCCGCGATACCGTCGAGCGCGGTCCCTCCACTTATCTGACGACCAGAACGGAGCGCCGAACGTGACCGACCCTGTCGTGTCCGCGGACGCCATGCTCGCGCATGCGGGGTCCGGGCGCCGGCCCGGCGAACCCGTCGTGCAGCCGCCAGTGCTTGCCACGATCCTCGCCTCTCAGGGCAAGCCGGGTCACGCAGACTACGGGCGAAGCGGCAATCCGACGTGGGCAGCGCTGGAGGACGCGCTCGGCGCCATCGAGAGCGCGCAGGCCGTCGTGTTCGCCTCCGGGCAGGCCGCGGCGATGGCGCTGATGCTCGCGCTGACCCGCGACCGCGACCGGATCCTGCTGCCGCAGGACGGGTACTACAACGCCCGCGCGCTGGCCGAGCAGTTGCAGCCACACGGCGCGGTTCCCGTGTTTGTCGACCAGGACAATATGGCGATGATCGAGCACGAGCTCGGCGCGGGGGGCGCGGTGCTGTGGGCGGAGTCGCCGACGAACCCGCTGCTGCACGTGGCCGATCTCGCCGCGCTGGCCCGGCTCGCCGCAGTTGCAGATGCGCCGATGGTGGTCGACAACACGGTGGCCACCGGACTGCTGCAGCAGCCGCTCGAGCTCGGCGCGCTGGCGTCGCTGTGCTCCCTCACCAAGGCCGCGTCCGGCCATTCCGACGTGCTGGCCGGTGCAGTGCTCACCCGCGATGCCGGCCTCGCCGACGAGCTACGCAGCTGGCGCGGCCTCGGCGGCGGTGTGCTCGGCCCGATGGAAGCATGGCTGGCGCTGCGCGGGCTCAAGACGCTGCCGCTGCGGATCGACCGTCAATCCGCGACTGCCCAAGCCATCGCCGCGCACCTGGCGACGCATCCGCGGGTGGCCGCGGTGCACTATCCGGGCGCCCGTCCGGGGACGCTCGCGCTCGCCCGTGCGCAGATGCCGCGCGGCTTCGGACCGCTGCTGTCGTTCGAGGTGGACGGCGACGCCGCGGCTGCGGACGCCGTCGTCGCGGCCGCGACCCTGATCGCACCGGCCACCAGTTTCGGCGGGGTCGAGTCCACCTGGGAGCGCCGGGGCCGGTGGCCGGGCGAGTCGGCGCCCCCCGCGCTCATCCGCCTCTCGGTTGGCATCGAGCCCGCGGCCGATCTGATCGCCGACATCGACCGGGCGCTCGCGACTGGCCTGGCAGGCTGAGGGTCTGGCGGCGCCGGATGCAGCCTCATGAGCCCGCGGCCTACGCCGGGTTCGCGCGGTTCTACGACCGGATCATGGGCGACCGGACCCCGGAAATCGACCGGATCCTCACCTACATCCGCAGGCACCAGCCGAGTGCCCGGACCCTGCTCGAGCTCGGCTGCGGAACCGGTGCGCTGCTGGCCGGGCTGGCGGGCAGCTTCTCGGTCACCGGGGTCGACCGCTCGCCGGAAATGCTCTCGGTGGCGGCGCGCGCCGTGCCGGGTGCGTGGCTGCTGCAGGCAGACATCACCGCGCTGACCCTGCCGGACCAGTTCGACGTGGTGATCTGCATGTTCGACACGCTGAACCACGTCCCGACGGTGGACGGCTGGCTCGCCGTGTTCCGGGTCGCGCACGAGCACCTGTCCGACGGGGGACTGTTCATCTTCGACGTGAACACGACGGGCCGACTCCGGCGGCTCTGCCACGCTCCGCCGTACCTCGACGAGTTCGACGACACCGTGGTCGTCATGACGGTGAAGCCTCATCGCGACGAACTGGTGCTGTGGGAGACGAGGATTTTCCATCACCAGGTCGACGACGTCTACAAGCTGTATGACGAGCGGATCTACGAGCTCGGCGTGCCGCTGGCACAGATCCGCGCCTCGCTGGCCGGGCGGTTCGAGCTGCTCGAGGAGGAAAGCCTCGACGGCAGCCAGGTCAGCGACAGATCGGACCGGGTGTTCTTCGTCTATCGCCGACGGCCGGGGAGGTCGACACTCGGCGCCCCGTGAGCGCATGGCTAAATCCCGCTCGACCGTCGCAGCCCGGATAGTCCGGCTCGGGGTAACGCCCGCTAGGGGCAGTCAGGTCAGGGTGGCGCGGGTCGTCAGGCACCGGCGTGCAGCGCGGCTCGCCAGCACCAACCGGATCAGGCCAGCCACGGCGGCGGCCGCGGCCAGCAGCGGAGAGAGCCTGCCCGGAGCGGTAGTCAGCAGGCTGGCGAGCAGCGCGAGGCCGAGCGCGTCGGCACCGACCGCGCCGTAGCCGGCCACCGCAGCCGCGGTGGCGGCGCGCCGTGGC
>JASHSZ010000029.1 GCA_030040815.1 Streptosporangiaceae bacterium | reverse complement strand
CTGGTTGGCGACGCGATCAGCACAGTGCGCGACGGATTGGTACACACCTATGCGCCCTGTTGCCGCCGCCGTTCGGCTGCTCGCCCACGTCCTTCGTTGTGTTGGCCGACTGGCTGTTGGCTTCTCCCAGAGCTCGCTGTCTCGGCCGCCTGGACTCCGTCGGCTTTCTGTCCTAGAACGTCCGGTCGTTGCGCGATAGTTGAATGACCAGAACCACGCCGCCATTGTGGGAGGCTAGTGATGTCCGCCAATTCGCGCTACGAGGGCTGGTACACCGACCCGTACGCCATGCACGACGCCCGTTGGATGTCGCAAGGCAGTCCGACCAGGCTTGTGCGCGACGGAACCGTCGAGTCCTATGACGACCCACCCAGCGAGCCCTATGTTCGCGCCCCCGAGCCGATCGAATACCCAGGATCGTCAGACCCTGCCGACCTCCGTCGCGCTGACGAAGCGGAAGCAGGCGAGCCATACGACTCGGCAAAGGCGCGTCGAGCCGCCCTGGATGCATTCGATCAGACGTCCGGAGCGTAGCAGCGCCGCGCCCACGACCCACGGGCCTTCTCACTGCAGAGGGCGCGCGCAGCCTCCGCCATGGTGCCGCTGCTGCGCGCCGCGCTGGCCCGCCAACCGATAGCCGCAGTGCGCGGATCGCGCCAGCCCAACGCCGAGCATGCAGGCCCGGAACCGCGGGCCGCATTCGACCAGTGCCGCGCTCGCCTGCCCCGCGACCATGTGACCGCCCTGCCCAGGCCCGGCCAGCACCCCGGAAACGTCTGGAGCCTGCACGGATACCACGAGCGCCTGGCCCGGCTCGGCAGGAACGAGCAGGACGGCATCGCCGGCAACAGCTCCTGATCGCCCTGGCCCGCGCCGAGGTGCACATCGGCGCCTCGTGCTACTGCCGCCTGACCGCAACGGCCGCACGCTGACGCCTCCGTCTACAAGATCGGCTCGCCGCGTCGCTCAACCGGCAGCCAGGCTGGCCGGGTTGCCGGGGAAGCCTGGCTCCCGGGCTGGTGTCAGAGATCAGGACGACCGGACCGGCCATGCCGGAGGCGGCATCGTTTGTGCGGGACCTTCCAGTGCCAGGATCGCGAGCGTCGCGTAGCGCCGGGATGCGGCGACGGCAGCGGCCGGAGAAATGGCGCGGATGCCGTTGCTGCCTGCCAGGATGAGGATCAGGTCGTCCAGTTCGTAGTCCGGGCGCGGACGGCCGGCGATCTTGGCTCGGTGGCCCAGCTCGGCAACCGAGCGCGGGCGCGGCAGTAATGCCGCGGCGATGGACATCGGGCGGCGCGCTGGATGAGACTGCGGCCATGACCCGGGTCGCTGTTACGGGCGGGAGTGGATTCGTCGCGGCGTGGTGCATCGCTCAGCTGCTTAACGAGGGATACGAGGTTGTCGCGACGGTCCGATCTCCGCGGCGCGAAGCCGACGTGCGCGCCGCCGCCGGGGCCACAGCGGCGGAACGGCTGTCGTTCGCCATCGCTGATCTGTCTGGCGATGACGGCTGGGACGGTGCGCTGGCAGGGTGCGAGGCCGTCCTGCACGTCGCTTCGCCGATGTCACCGGGAGAGACCGGCACGGTGATCACCGAGGCGGTCGACGGCACCCTCAGGGTGCTCGCCGCGGCGGATCGCGTCGGCGTCCGGCGCGTCGTGATGACCTCGGCGTGCGCGGCAGCCACCCCGGCGGCTTCCCAGCTGTCGGGCCGGGTCAACGAGACCTGCTGGACCGACGCGGGCGAACCGGGACTGTCGGCCTACCGCCGCTCGAAGACGCTCGCCGAGCGCGCGGCCTGGGACTACGCCGCCCAGGGCCGGAGCTTCTCGCTGGCGACCGTGTTGCCGTCGGCGGTGTTCGGGCCGACCCGATCCGCATCGGCGCTCGGTCCGCTGCGCCTCATCGGCGCGCTGCTCGACGGGTCAGCGACGGCGTTACCGCGACTCGGCTTGGAGGTTGTCGACGTCCGTGACGTCGCGGCCGCCCACCTGCTGGCCATGACGAGCCCGCAAGCCGACGGCCAGCGCTTCATCGCGTCGGGCGAGTTGCTGTGGTACGACGACATCGCCCGAATCCTCCGCGCCCGCCTCGGCGACGAAGCTGCGAGCGTCCCGTCAGCGACCTTGACCGACGAGGAGTTCCGCTCGGCCGCTCAGCGGAGCCCGCTCCTGGCGAACCTGCTCCCGCTCCTGGGCCGCGACCTTGAGCACTCCTCCGCTAAGGCGCGCAGGTTGCTTGGCTGGCGATCCCGCCCGGCAGTCGACACGATCGTTGACTCAGCTCGCTGCCTGCTCAGCTACGCCAGCGATCGCAGATCCCGGTGATCAAGGCGAGCCCCCTAACGCACCGGTGTGCGGCTCTTACATGTGCAGCTTGGCGGGCGTAACGATAAGCGCTGCCGAGAAGAGCGCCCCGAACCTCTGCGGAGCACCCAACAGTGCCGCCATGCGCTCGAGGCGTGACGCATCCCCCGGTCGAAGTGGCCGAACGCTCCGGCGCGTTCCGACGTGCCGCCATGGCGATCGCGGCCAGTAAACAAACCTGAGCGTGTGCTGCGTGAACGGACTCCTGCTACAAGCCCAGGTCAGCGGCATCGCTCTATTAGCTGAGTCCAGCTGATCCCTGGCTGGTCTCAGGGCGCCCCTACCATCTGACTGTGACCGCTTCATCGCGCGCGGCGCAGGAGATCAAGAGCCCGGCATGGGCTCGTTACTATGCCCGGCGCGGCACGGCGTTCGCCCGCAGGGCCGCGCCCCGCATTCGTGCCCTGTACGAGGCCACCTATGGCGATAATGCCGACCGCTCGCTGCTTGATGTCTGCTGTGGCCAGGGCACCCTAGCCGAGCACTTCCTTGAGCATGGCTACCGGGTGACGGGCATCGACCTATCCGGGCCGATGCTGGCGCTGGCGAGGCAGAACCTGCAGGGCTACCTCGAACAGGGCCAGGCCCGGCTCCTCCAGGCCGACGCTGCGGACTTCTCGGTGGACGGCCGGTTCGGCCTGGCCACCTCAACGTTCGATTCCCTCAACATGCTGCAGAGCAGCGATGCCCTGGGAAGCTGCTTCGCCCGCGTCAAGCAGGCGCTGGCCGGTGCCGGGATGTTCGTGTTCGACCTGATGACCAGGCGAGGGTTCTGGCAGGACTACAACGGGGTCTTTGTCGCCGATACCGAGGATGAGCTTTACGTCCTCAAGAGCGTCTACGACGGCGCGGACAAGGCCGCCACCCGGATGACCGGCTTTATCCGGGACGGCGAACGCTGGGAACGGTTCGACGAGTTCCGCACCCCGACCTACTTTCCTCCCCCGGCCGTGGTCACCACGCTCCACGACGCCGGATGGCCAGCAGCGTGGATGGCTGACATAGACGACCTCGGGAGCGCGGTCACCGACCCGGAGCAGCTCGACCGGATCTTCTTCGTAGCGACGAGCTCATGAAAGCATCATGCGGCGGACCCGGGCCGCGAGCTCGCTGATGGCGCGCACGGCTGGGTGTCGATTCAGGTCGAGTCGGCCGCAGCCGCGCCGGGGCTCGATGCCAGGCCCGCGTCTGCCTCGGCCGATGCGCGATTGACAGCGTCAGCGGTAGCGGCATGCTGGCCAGCGAGGACTTGTTGACGCCTGGTGCGCGCCGGAGAGGCTAGCGCGCGCCCATGCCGCGGAGTCGCGTTCGCTCGTCAGGATCATCCTTGTCTCAGGGCGGCCGCTGAAGTTCGGATAAGGACGGCCGAGGTACTTGACGGAGATCTCGTCGATGTTCTGCCCGCCGCCTTCGGTCGTGGCGGCGACGACGCGGCCCCGCACCGCGAAGTAGCGCCTGGTGTGGCCGGGGTCCACGATGTTGACCGCGACGCGCGGCTCACGGGCGACGTTGCGTGCCTTTTGCGACCAGTTCGGGGTAGTGATGAGGATGTTCTGGCCATCGGTGCGGACCCAGGTCTGGGTGAGCTGCGGCGAGCCGGGCATGACAGTTGGCACGAAGCTCAGGCTCGGGCGGCGGAGCAGATCACGCAGCTCGTCCGGTAGCGGTACTGGCACCAGCTGCGCGCCTTGCTGCCAGTCCGGGCTTCGGTCGCATCGCGTCGGTCGGCGCCGTGACCGACTGGCGGGTGTCCACCGTAGCGGTGTGAGACTGTCGGTTTCGTGCAACGACTTTCGCCGTCGCTGCGGCTGACATCGATCACTGTCGCAGCACCAGACCCCCGCGAGCTCGCTCAGTTCTACGCCAAACTTCTCGGCGGAAAGATCACCGCGCTCGATCCCCCGCGCCCAGGAGAAGCAGAGCAGGCGGGCTGGGCCCAGGTCAGGACCCCGAACCTCACGCTCAACTTCGAGTTCGAGCAGCATTGGCGAACCCCGTTCTGGCCCGCTGAAGCCGATCGTCAGACCGCCACGCAGCACCTCGACATTCAGGTGGATGACCTGGTTTCCGCCGTCGAGTGGGCGACAGCCTGCGGCGCGCGGACCGCCGAGTTTCAGCCTCAGGACGACGTTCGGGTCATGCTGGACCCGGCGGGGCATCCGTTCTGCCTGTTCCGTTCAGCGTCGCCGGAGTTCGGGGAACGACCAACTCGGCGCTGCCAGCGAGGCGCTCTTAAGCTAGGCACCACCTGGCGCGGGCTCTGGGAGACCCGGTCCCGCTGGCCAAGGACCAGATCGACCTCCTGCATGAGCGCTATCAGCGCCAGTACGGCCAGCGCTGACGAGACCGCCATATCGTTGTTGCAGGATGAGGGCATCCTGGTCGTTCATGCTCAGGCGCATGTCGAGCCGGGCACGCGGCGGGGTCGCCCTTGTTCAGGGCCTGCTGGCAGAGCGGCTTCCCGCCAACAGCGGCATCCGCATCCTGGAGTGCCCGTTCGAAGCGGCGCCGGTGCACGAGGCCCTGTGGTGGCACCTCGTCCACACCCACGACGCCGGTCACCGCTGGCTCCGCGAGACCGCCGCACTGGTAGGCACGACGGTTTGCCACACAGCTCCAGCCCCCGGCACGGCCTAGCGCTCCGCCTGGCGATCTTGCATGAGCGTGCGGGCACTTCGCCCGGAGTGCAGCGCATGCCCAGGAGAGCCTTCCGGCTAGTCCGTGGTGCACGCAGCGACCAACGGCGGTGAGGTCGGCCGCTCTCGCCAGCCCGTCCGCCAGGCCATGCCCATCAGAACATCCTGGTCAAGATAAGGCTTCAGGCTGCGTGTCAACGCTCGACGCTATGCGATGCGGGAAGCGGTGGACCTCCTGCGGCCAGCCGACCGCGACCGCGATCCGGCCGGCCCAATACCGCGCCTCGGCGTCGTCGGGCACATCGACGACCGTGAAACCGCCGAGGTGCTCCTTGGTCTCGGTGAACGGCCCGTCGGTGAAGACGGGCGAGCCGCTGCTCGGGTCGACGCTGCACACGACGGTCGACGCGTCCAGACCGCCGTCGCTGAAGACGAAAACCCCGGCGACCGTCATCTCCTCGATCAGGGCCCTGCCGGACGCGCCCCTCGCGCGCAGCTCCTCCAGCGTGAGGTCGGGCGCCCACTCGTCGTTGAAGAAGATCAGGTACAGCGCCATCTCAAGCTCCTCTGCTCACGGGCAGCCGCGGCGACTGCCGCTCACTTTCTCAACGAACGCACTCGCGCCGATCGACAGCCCGGCCAAGACCTTTTCCAGGCCTTCCGCATCGCTGTCGGTCGAACCGCATGCGACCGAGCCTGCCGTACGAAACGCACGCTAGTAACTCCTCGAAGCGCGTCGGTGCGGGGGCCTTGGATGTGGAGACGTCCTCCTGATCGGTTGTCGGGCTTGGTATCCCAGCGCATCGAGGAGGGATGGCCGTGAGGGACCGCGCCGGCTTGCTCAGGGGAGACCGCAACAGGAACGCGCGGTGACGGTGGCGCGCGAGCCGACAGGGCATCAGCGGCGGGTCCCGAGCCAGCTGGCCGCGGAGCAGGGCCCGGCGCGACCTCGAGCGTGGTCACGGGCCTGCGCAAAGCGGGGTTTCTGGCCTGATGACCGGCAAGCGCCCCCCGCCGACCGGCGCGACGCCCAGGCGCGTACCAGTCGAGACCGCTGACGAACCGGCAAGAGAGCCCAGCAGCTGGTCGGTACTGCGGCTCGCTAGGAGTGTGATAGGTCACATCAGCCGCTATCGGGCCAAACAGACAAGTAAGGTAAGCCTTACCTAACTCGGCAT